>NZ_JABEMA010000045.1 GCF_013004605.1 Pseudokineococcus marinus | reverse complement strand
GGTCCGCCCCGGCGGCCGCGACGGCCCGCAGGTCCTCCCGGTCAGCCGGGACGCTGAGCTCGAGCGGCGTCCCGGCGCGGGCCGCGGCGAGGCGCACCCGGGCGACGTCGCGCGGCGTCGTCCCCGGCCCGCACCGCACGCGCAGCGACGGCAGCGGCCGGTAGCGGAAGGTGTTCTCCTCCACCTCGAGGCCGGTCTCGTCGTGCTCGACGCCGACCTCGGCGGCCCAGGCGCGCTCGTCGGACGCGGCGGCCGCGCGCAGCCACGCCGCGTCGTCGTCGCCCACGTGGGACGTCGTGGCGGCCAGCACCGCGGCGACGGACGGGACGACGTCGCCGCCCGTGGTCGCGGGGAGCGGCTCGGCGTCGGCCCAGGTGCCCAGCTGGGCGACGTAGTTCGGCCCCCCGGCCTTGGCGCCCGGGCCGACGGTCGAGCCGTCCCAGCCGCCGAAGGACTGCCGCTGCACGATCGCCCCGGTGATGTGGCGGTTGACGTAGGCGTTGCCCACGGGCGCCAGCTCGAGCCAGGCGTCGACCTCGGCGTCGTCGAGCGTGTGGATGCCGCCGGTGAGGCCGTAGCCGGTCTCGGCGGCCACCTGCGCGGCCTCCTCGAGGTCGCGCACCGCCATGACGCCGAGGACGGGGCCGAAGCACTCCGTCGTCGCGAACCACGAGCCGCGCCGCACGCCCTCGCGGAGGCCCGGCGACCACAGGCGCCCCGATCCGTCGAGCGGCCGGGGCTCGACGAGCCAGCGCTCGCCGGGCTCGAGCGTGGTCAGGCCTCGCAGCAGCTTGCCGCTCGGCGGCTCGATGACGGGGCCCACGACGGTGGACAGGTCCGTGCCCCACCCGACGGGCAGCGAGCGGACGGCGTCCGCCAGCTGGCGGCGGAAGCGGTCGGAGCGCGCCACGCTGCCGACGGCCAGCACGAGGCTCGCGGCCGAGCACTTCTGGCCCGCGTGGCCGAAGGCGGAGCGGACGACGTCGGCGACCGCCAGGTCGACGTCCGCCGACGGCGTGACGACGAGGGCGTTCTTGCCGCTGGTCTCCGCGAGCAGCCGCAGGTCGGGCCGCCACGAGCGGAAGAGCCGCGCCGTGTCGGACGCGCCCGTGAGGACGACGGCGTCGACGGCGGGGTGGGTGACGAGGCGCCGCCCGGCGTCGGCCTCGTCGGTGCGCAGCAGCTGCAGCAGCCCCTCCGGCGCGCCCGCCTCGGCGAGCGCCCGCTGGATCGGCTCGAGGCCGACCTCGGAGCACCGCACCACCTGCGGCGCGGGCTTGATGACGACGCCCGCCCCGGCCGCGAGGCCCGCGAGCACGCCGCCCATGGGGATGGCGACGGGGAAGTTCCACGGCGGCGTCACGACGACCACCCGCGCCGGGGTGAAGGCGGCGCCCTCGACCCGGTCGAGCTCGACGGCGCTGCGCGCGTAGTAGCGGGCGAAGTCGGCGGCCTCGGAGACCTCGGGGTCGGCCTCGGCCACCGTCTTGCCGGCCTCGTGCGCCATGACGGCGACGAGGTCGCCGCGGCGGGAGGCGAGCAGGTCGCCGGCGCGGCGCAGGACGGCGGCGCGCTCGGCGGCCGGGACGCGCGCCCAGGCCTCGCCGGCCGCGCGGGCCCGCTCGACGGCGGCGTCGACCGCGGCGACGTCGGTGACGACGGCCGCGCGGACCGGGCCGGGGTCGCGGGTGAGCACCTGCTCGGCCCACACCCGGTTGGCCGGGAGCGACGGGTCGGTGTCGGGCTCGCCGGTGAAGGCGAGCGCCTCGTCGGGGGCGCTGCCGGTCGTGGGCTCCCCCGGGCTCCGCTCGCCGCCGGAGGCCTCCTCGGCGAGGCGGTCCTGCGTGCGCCGCGGCGAGGCGGGCACCGCGAAGCGGCGGCGCACGGAGTCGCGGAAGCGCTGCTCCTGGTCAGCCAGGGGCGCCCCGTCCGCGGACTCCGGCGCGAAGAGGGCGTAGAGGTAGTTCTGCGGCGCGGCGTTCTCCTCGAGGCGGCGCACGAGGTAGGAGACGGCGACGTCGAAGTCCTCGGGGTGCACGACGGGCGTGTAGAGCACGAGCCGCCCGGCGTCGGCCCTCACGGCGCGCGCCTGCGCGGGCGCCATCCCCTGCAGCATCTCGACGTCGAGGCCGTCCTCGGCCCCGCGGGCCCGCGCCACCTCCACGGCCAGCGCCACGTCGGGCAGGTTGTGGCTGGCGACGCCGATGCGCACCCAGCGCGTGCGCTCGGGCGTGAGGGCGACGTCGAGGAGGCGGACGTAGTTCGCGTCGACGTCCTCCTTCGAGGTGTACGGCGCCTGCGGCCAGTCGTGCACCTCGGCGTCGACGTGCTCCATCGCGAGGTTGGCGCCCTTGACGAGGCGGACCTTGACCGGCGCCCCGCCGGCCTCGACGCGGGCGCGGGCGAAGGCGGTGATGCGCTCGAGCGCCGGGAGGGCGTCGGGCAGGTAGGCCTGCAGGACGATGCCCGCCTCGAGGTCCTCGAGCCCGGGCGTGGACACGAGCTGCTCGAAGACGTCGACGGTGAGGTGGAGGTCCTTGTACTCCTCCATGTCGAGGTTGAGGAAGACGTGCGGCGAGCGCGAGCGCGCCGTCCGGTACAGCGGCAGCAGGCGCTCGACGAGGCGGTCGCGGCTGCCCTCGACGTCCCACGGCACGAGCTGCGCCGCGACCGAGGACGCCTTGACCGAGACGTAGTCGACGTCCTCGCGCTCGACGATCCGGCGGACGGCGTCGAGGCGGCGGTCGGCCTCCTCGTGGCCGAGCACGGCCTCGCCGAGGAGGTTGAGGTTGAGCTGGACGCCGTCCCGCCGGGCCTTCGCCAGGTGGCGGCCGAGCGGGCGGTCGCCGGCGTCGGCGACGAGGTGGCCGACCAGCTGGCGCAGGCGCAGGCGGGCGGCGGGCATGGCGACCCGCGGCAGGAGCGGCGCGAGGCGCGCGCCGGCGGCCATGAGCACCCTGTCCGGCACGGAGAGGAAGTCCGGCAGCGCGTCCCCGACCATCTCGCCGAGCGCCCGGGCGGCGACGGCGTCGTCCTCGGGGCGCGCGACGCGGTCGACGAAGAACATCGTCATGTCGACGCCGGCGGGGTCGTGGACGAGGGAGGCGAGGCGCTCGGTCGCCTTCTTCTCGTCGGCGGCCTGCGGGCCCTTCGTCGCCTCGACCCAGCGCTGCGCGCGCTCCAGCGCCGCGGGCACGCAGCGCTCGACGACGTCGTCGGCGGGGGCGGCGGGCACGGACGCGACCCAGGCGTCCCAGGCCTCGCGCTGCTGCGCGAGGCCCTCGCGGGCCGCGCCGGACGTCGGGGCGGGCGTCGTCGCCGCGCCGGGGGCGGGGTCGGTGAGCGTCATCTCCCGAGGGTGCGCCCGCCCGAGGGCACCTGTCTTGTACGGTCCCGACTCCCATGACGAGCGGCGCGCACCACGGCCCCGACGCGGACGAGCGCGGCGCCGTCGACGACGTCGCCGTCCCGCTCCCCGCCCCCGGCCGCCTCCCCGGCGGGTGGCCCGCGGAGGCGCTCGCGCCCGCGCTCCTCGACCTGCTCGACGAGACCGCCGACGTCATGTTCTGCGCGAAGGACGCGGGCGGGCGGTACACGGCCGTCAACGACGCCTTCGTGCGGCGCACGGGCGAGCGCTCGCGCCGCGACGTCGTCGGCCGCACCGCGCGCGAGCTGTTCGTGCCCGACCTCGCCGAGCGCTACGAGGAGCAGGACGCCGGCGTGCTGCGCACCGGCGAGCCGCTGCGCCACGAGCTCGAGCTCATCCGCCGCGAGGGCGGTGCCCCGGGCTGGTACCTGACGACCAAGCTGCCGGTGCGCGGGGCGGACGGCGACGTGCTCGGGCTGGTGAGCCTCAGCCAGGACCTCCGCGAGGCCGACGACGCGGACCCGGCCCTCACCGGCCTGTCACGGGTCGTCGAGCTCGTCCAGGCCTCGGTCGCCGCCCCTCCCCGCACGAGCGACCTCGCCGCCGCCGCGGGCTGCTCGGTGCCCGTGCTCGAGCGGCGCGTCCGCCGGGTGTTCGGCCTGTCACCCCGCCAGCTCGTGCTGCGGACGCGGATCGACCGCGCCGCCGACCTGCTGACGACGACGGAC
This sequence comes from Pseudokineococcus marinus, assembly GCF_013004605.1. Taxonomy (GTDB): domain Bacteria; phylum Actinomycetota; class Actinomycetes; order Actinomycetales; family Quadrisphaeraceae; genus Pseudokineococcus; species Pseudokineococcus marinus. Next base: position 10,392 of record NZ_JABEMA010000045.1, on the reverse strand, counting down.
ACCCCGCTGGCCGATGTCGCCGCCGCCTGCGGCTTCTACGACCAGCCGTCCTTCACCCGGCAGTTCGCGCGCCTCGCCGGGGAGACGCCGGGGCAGTTCCGGCGGCGGGGGCGCTGACGGCTCCGGCCGCGCCCACGGACGGGTGACCCCGCGCGCCGCACGGGGTCACGGCGTCGCTCCTGCGCCACTGTCGGCGACGTGAACCCCGTCCGCTTCGTCCGAGCCCTGCCGCAACCCGCGAAGGCCGTCTACACCGTCTTCTTCGTCGCGCTCGTCGTCGCCTTCGCCCTCGTCTTCGCCCTTCGGGACCCAGACGTCGTCCTGGTCCTGGTGGCGCCGGGTGCGCTCATGGTCGTCGTCGGCCTGCTCCAGGTCTTCGACGTCAACGGCACCGCGACCCGCATGGCGTCCTTCGTGACCGAGAGCCGACCGCTCGGCGTCGACTACTCCCGGTCCGTCATGGCCACGCCCCGCTACGTGCGCCTGGTGGGTCTCGCGTACGTGCTCATCGGCCTCTTCTGGTGCGCGCTGGCCCTGGGCCTCGTCGAGTGAGGACGAGGCGAGGCCCTAGGCCAGCGGGTCGTTGCCCCAGTTCATGAGCGAGTAGCGCCACCTCGAGTGCTCGACGTCGTCCTTCGGCTTCTGCGCCCGGTGCCGGTGCACGTAGCCGACGACCTTCTTCATGTGCGCGACGTCGTCCTCGGTGAGGTCGTCCTTCTTGGTCCGCTGGATCTCGACGATCCGCCGCCCGCTCTGGTGGCCGGTCGACTCGCCGTCCCCGCCCGTGTCGCCCACGGACTTCGACTCGTCCGTCTCCAGCCACTCCTCGAGCTGCTTCGGCGTCATGTTGACGGCGTCCTGCCAGTCGTCCCACACGTCGTCGAGGCCCTCGGCCCGCTGCTTCGCCATGGCCAGCACTCTGCGGCAGGCCCCGGGCGGCGGCACCTCGAGGCCGGACGAGCGGTGCTCTCCGCCGACGGGGAGGACGACGTCCGGTGCTGCGCGCGTCGTCGCAGGTCAGCGGCTCGGCCTCGTGGTCGGTAGGGGGTTGGTCCTCCCCGGCGGCGTCCTACCCCCGCGGCCCGTACATGATCACGCCGACCCCGAGGACGCAGATCGCGGCGCCGACGACGTCGGCCGTCGTCGGGCGGAAGCCGTCGAGGGCCACCCCCCACAGCAGTGATCCGACGACGAAGACCCCGCCGTAGGCCGCGAGCACCCGGCCGAAGGAGGCGTCGGGCTGCAGGGTGGCGACGAAGCCGTACGCGCCGAGCGCCATGACGCCGAGCCCGGCCCACCACCACGGCCGGCCCTCGCGCACCGCCTGCCACACGAGCCACGCCCCGCCGATCTCGGCGAGCGCGGCGAGGGCGAAGAGCGGGACGGAGCGCAGCACGGTCATGGCGCGTGAGCCTGGCAGCGCGGAGGGCCGGGAGGGCGGCTCGCCCTCCCGGCCCTCCCGGCCCCTCGCGCGAGGAGTCCCTCAGTCGAGCTCGACGACGGTCGTGCGCGTGGCCGTCACCCAGCGGATCGACCCGCCCTGGAAGTGGCTGACGAGCCCGGTCGAGGTCTTGAGCACGTCCGAGGTCGGGTAGCCCAGCGCTCCGCGCTCCCAGCCCAGGGAGGCCCAGCGCGAGCGGATCGCCCCGCGCACGTCGTGCGACCCGGTCGCGTCGGTGGCGTAGATCGAGCCGCCCTGGAAGTGGCTGTACGCCCCCCGGCCGTCCGGCGTCCGCGTCTCGTCGCTGGTCGGGTAGCCGAGCACGGAGCGCTCCCAGCCCATGGCCGCCCAGCGGTCGCGGATGCCGCCGCGCACGTCGTGCGCGCCCGTCGCCGCGGTCGAGTACACCGAGCCGCCCTGGAAGTGGCTGTAGGCGCCCTTCCCGTCCGGCGTGCGGGCCTCGTCGGTCGTCGGGAAGCCGAGCGGCGAGCGCTCGAAGCCCATGCCGGCCCAGTGGTCGCGGATGGTCCCGCGGACGAGCGACGCCTCGGTCGTCGGGCTGTCGTAGAGCGAGCCGCCGGCGAAGTGGCGGTAGCGCCCCTCCCGGGGCGCAGGGGTCGACTGCTCGGCGGTCGTCGCCCGGCCCAGGACGCCGGACTCACCGCCCAGCGCGCCCCACTTGGCCGTGATGGGCGAGACGGGCGCGACCGCGGGGCGCGTGCCCGGCGTCGGGCACGGCGAGGTGTTGCGCCCGGAGTACTTGGGCACGGGCTCGCCCGCGTACAGGCGGCAGGGCCCGTAGTCGTGGCCCTGCAGGGTGGCCCCCGTCCAGAACGACGTGCGCCCCATCGCGCCGTCCCAGCTGAGGGAGAAGTGGACGTGGTCGCGGTGGGGGCTCGAGCCGTTGTAGGCCTTCCACACGCCGTTGTAGGAGCCCCAGATCTTGCGGTCCCAGATGATGTACATGACGCCGAGGCGCCGGGCGTTGCCGGCGGTGACGCCCTGCGCGTCCGGGCCGACGAGCCACTGGATCATCGTCGCGGCCTTCTCGGCGTCGGCCGCCCGGTTCGCGTCCAGCATCCAGTCGTAGGCGCGCCCGTCCGAGTGCTCGGTCACGCCGCTGTTGCAGTTCCGCGTGATCCCGCCGGCGTTGGCGCCGTAGGTCCGGTCGAGCAGGTCCCGGAAGGCCACCGTGCCCGGGCGCTCGACGGGGTCGCAGCTCACCTGGGCGACGTACTTGGCGAGGGCCTCGGGAGAGCCGCTGTAGGAGCGCACCGGGCGAGGCACGGGCGCGGCCGCCAGGGCGGCGGGCGCGAGGACGTCGGCGCCGGGGGCGTCGACGTCGGGGCCCTCCATGCTGGCGCGGACGGCCTGCTCGTGGGCGTCGGACGACTCGTGCGCGTGGGCCGCGTCGTGGGCGTCGGCGGACGCGGGTGCGGGAGCGGCGGCGAGGGCGGGGGCGCCCGGCGCGGCGAGCAGGAGGGCGGCGAGGACGGCGGCGGCGGCTCCGCCGGCGGTGCGGCGGTGGGTGCGGCGGGCGTCGGCAGGGGCCGGGAGGGCGGGCGTCGGGGTCGGTGACGGCGGCGTCATGGGCTGGTCGTACCAGACGTCCGAGGCTCGTGGTGCGGGAGGGGCGGATGAGGTGTATGGGACGGCATGGACGACGGCGTCGGTGCGGCCACGACGGCGGGGGACGGACGACATGTCCTCGTGGATCGGCACGGGCGCCGACGGCCTTGAGCGGACGGTCCGGAGAGGGCTCGGCACCGCCGCGCCGCGCCCCTACGGTCACCCCGTGAGCCCCCTCCCCGACGACCTCCCGCCCGAGCTCGCGGCCAACCGGCGCAACTGGGACGAGCGCGTCCCGATCCACCTCGTGGGCTACGGCGCGGACGCCTTCGCCGCCGATCCCGAGCGCCTGAGCGACGTGGCCCGCGAGGACCTCGCCCTCATGGGGCCCCACCTGCCCGGAGGCTCGGTGGCGGGGCTCGACCTCGTGCACCTGCAGTGCCACATCGGGACCGACACGCTGTCCTTCGCCCGCCTCGGCGCCCGCGTGACGGGCGTCGACCTCTCCCCGGCGGCCGTCGCCGCGGCCCGCGACCTCGCCCGGCGGGCCGGGCTCGCGGCGGACTTCGTCGAGGCCGAGGTCACCGCGGCGGCGGACGTCCTGGGCCGGACCTTCGACGTCGTCCACACGAGCATCGGCGCGCTGTGCTGGCTGCCCGACCTCGACGCGTGGGCGCGGACCGTCGCGGCGCTCCTGCGCCCGGGCGGGCTCTTCTTCGTCCGCGACACCCACCCCGTCCTCGCCGCCCTCGACGACGAGCGCGACGACGACCAGCTCGTCCTCACCCGCCGGTACTTCGCCGGGCCGCCGCTGCGGTGGGACGACGACGTCAGCTACGTCAACCAGGACGTGCGCATCGAGAGCCGCGAGACGTGGGAGTGGCACCACCCGCTGTCGGAGGTCGTCGGCGCGCTGCTCGGCGCCGGCCTGCGCGTCACCTCGCTCGGCGAGCAGACGACGCTGCCGTGGAGGGCGCTGCCGCACATGGTCGAGGTCATCACGGAGCACGGCACCGCCCACGCGCTGCCCGCGGGGCGCGAGCGCCTGCCGCTCACCTTCTCCCTCACCGCCGTCCGCGACGGCTGAGCACCCGGGCCCAGCCCGGCGCCCGAGCCCGGCGCCCGAGCCCGGCGCCCGTGCCCGGGGCGGCGGGACGGGAAGCAGCCGTACTGCTCAAGCGTTCATGCACCTCGCGCGCCGACGGTCGGCGCGGGGACGGAGCGCCTGCCATGTCGATCGTCGTCACCGGAGCCACCGGCCAGCTGGGCCGCCTCGTCGTCGAGGAGCTCCTGGAGCGCGGCGCCGCCGCCGACCAGGTGCTCGCGACGGGACGCCGCACGGACCGGCTCGAGGACCTCGCCGCACGCGGCGTCCGCACCGCGCAGGTCGACCACGACGACCCGACGACGCTCGACGGCGTGATCGGGCGCGGCGACGTCGTCCTCCTCGTCTCGGGCTCCTCCCCGGGCGCGCGGGTGGAGCAGCACCGCGCCGTGCTCGACGCGGCGGTGCGCGCGGGCGCCGCGCACGTCGTCTACACGTCGGCGACGCGGGCGGACGACACCCCGCTCGTGCTGGCGCCCGACCACGCCGCGACCGAGGAGCTGCTCCGGGCCGCCGACGTGCCGGTCACGGTGCTGCGGAACGACTGGTACACGGAGAACTACGGCGCGGACCTCGAGCGCGCCCGCGAGACCGGCGTGCTCGCCGCGGGCGCCGGCGACGGCCGGGTCGCGAGCGCCTCCCGCCGCGACTACGCCGCCGCGACGGCCGCCGTCCTCCTCGACCCGTCGGCGCACGCGGGGCGCACGTACGAGCTCGGCGGCGACGTCGCCTGGACCTACGACGAGCTGGCCGCCGCGATGGGCGAGGTCCTCGGGCGGGAGGTCACCTACCAGCGCCTCTCGCCCGAGCAGCAGGGCGCCGCCCTGCGCAGCGCCGGGCTCGACGAGCAGACGGCCGGCTTCGTCGTCGCGCTGGACCAGAGCATCGCGGCGGGGGCGCTCGACGTCACGACGGGCGACCTCTCGCGCCTCGCCGGTCGCCCCAGCACCCCGCTCGTCGAGGGCCTGCGCCCGCTGGCGGGCTGAGCCGGCTGACGGCTCGACCGCTGCGGCTCGGGCAGCCTCCGGGCGGCCCGAGCCGCGGGCGGCCGCCGCTCAGGCGCTCGCCGGCTGGTCCCGGTCGTGCACCTGCGCGGGCGGGTGCGTGGCCTCGACGGCGGTGAAGGGCTCGAGGATCGCGTAGGCGTGCACGGCGCCCTGCGGCACGACCCACGAGTCGCCCGCCTCGAGGACGACGACCTGGCCCTCGCTGCGCAGCTCGGCGCGCCCGGCGATGACGTAGCCGACCGTCTCGTACTCGCGGGCCACCTCGGGCTCCGGGTCCCCGGGCGGCTGCTCGCGCCACATGCGCATGCTCGTGGTGGCCCCGCTCGCGAGGTGCACCTGCCCCATCGCCCCGCGGGGCGAGTGCGCGTTGTCGGCCTTGATGATCGTCGTGTCACCCATGGCGCGACGCTACGGCCGCCGCGCGCCGACGGCGCGCCCAGCCCGGAGCCCGCCGGCAGCAGTGGGCGCGGACCTCAGTGCGCGAGGGGCGGTGCGGCGCGCCGGGGTCCGGTGACGCGGTCCAGCCACTCCCCCAGCAGGTCCCGCTCCGCCGGGCTGAGCTCGTCGAGCCCCGGCAGCTCGGCGCGCAGGGCGTTGGCCGCGGGCACGGCGCCCGCCACCGGGCTCTCGAGGGCGTCGGTCGTGACGGCAGCCATGACGGCGTCGAAGGTGCTGCTCGACAGAGCGAGGTCGCGCTCCCCCTCCTGGAGACCGAGGAGCGTGAGGACCACGCCGCAGGCGGCTGCGTGCACCATGTCGGCGGCGAGCTGCACGTCGACGCGCAGGCGCCCCGCAGCGGCGATCGCCGTCATCCGGGAGCGCAGCACGCCGAGGGCCCGCGACGCCGCCTCGGGCCGCCGCCCCGGGACCGGGTCGCCGTACATGAGCGAGAAGAGCGCGGGGTTGGCCAGGCCGAAGCCCACGTGGAGGTCCCAGCCCGCGCGGAGCTCGGCCACCGGGTCACCGCCCCGCGCGGGCGGCTTCGCGGCGAGGTAGGTGGCGTACCCGTGCTCGGCGACGGCGGCGAGCAGGCCCGCCTTGTCGCCGAAGAGGCGGTAGATCGTCGGCGCCTGCGTCCCAGCGGCGGCCGCGACGGCGCGGGTCGAGACGGCGTCGCGACCGCCCTCGGCCAGCAGGTCGAGCGTCGCGCGGACGACGTCGTCGCGCAGGCGCCCCCGGCCCGCCTCGGCGACCGCTCGGACCTCTCCGACGCCCTGACTCATGGTTCCGATGGTAACTCGCGCTTGCTAACGGTGGACACGGCGCTTACGGTCGCGACGTTATCGACGGAAGCACTAGAAGGAGAACACCGTGATCATCGTCACCGGAGCCACCGGCCAGCTCGGCCGCGCCAGCGTCGAGCACCTGCTCGAGCGCGTCCCCGCCTCCGAGGTGGGCGTCAGCGTCCGCGACCCGGAGCGGGCCCAGGACCTCGCCGACCGCGGCGTCCGCGTCCGCCGCGGGGACTTCACCGATCCGTCCACCCTGGCCGCCGCCTTCGAGGGCGCGACGCAGGTCCTGCTCGTCTCGGGCCCGGCGGGCGCGGAGTCGCACGTCGCGGCGGTCGACGCCGCCGTCGCCGCCGGCGCCCGGCGCGTCGTCTACACCTCGCACATGGCCGCCGGCGCGACCCCGGCGCCGCTCTTCGCGCCGGCTGTCGGCCACGCCGAGACCGAGCGCCACCTCGAGCGCAGCGCCGTCGCGTCCACGGCCCTGCGCGACGGCTTCCACGCCACCAGCGCGCTGCCCATGCTGGGCCGCGGCGTCGAGACGGGGGAGCTGCGCCTGCCCGAGGGCGGCCCCGTCTGCTGGACGGCGCAGGACGACCTCGGCGTCGCCGCGGCCGTCGCGCTCACCGAGCCGGAGCGCCTCTCCGGCACGACGCCCCCGCTCACGGGCTCCGAGCTGCTCGACATGGACGAGGTCGCCGACGTCGTCGCCGAGCTGACGGGCCGCCCGCTGCGGCGGACCACCGTCTCCGACGAGAGCTTCCTGGCCGAGCGGATGGCGGCAGGGATGCCGGAGGCCTACGCCCGGCTCGCGCTGACCTTCTTCACCGCGGGCCGCCGCGGCGACTTCGCGGCGACGGACCCCGCCCTCGCGGACCTCCTCGGCCGCGAGCCGGTGCGCCTGCGCGACGTGCTGGCCGCCCAGCTGGGCGTCGCCGCTCCCGCCGGCGCCTGACCACCCGCCGTCCCGACGGCGGAGCCGTCCACGAGCACCGACGGCGGAGCCGTCCACGGACGTGACCGTGCACGGTCACGCTCGCGGACGGCTCCCGGGCTCACACCGACCCGGCGACGTCCTCGTACGCCTGCGCCGCGGGCAGGTCCGCCGGTGCGTAGACGAGCCGCAGCACGCCGGTGGGCAGCGCCCGCGAGCTCAGCAGCCGCAGCGGCTGCACCTCGTCGCCCTCGTCGAAGAGGCGCCCGCCACGGCGGGCGGCCACGGGGTGCACGAGCAGACGCAGCTCGTCGAGCACCCCGGCGGCGAGGAGCTGGCGCACGACCGAGGGGGACCCCGCGACGAGCACCTTCCCCACCGACGCGTCCTCCCGCAGGGCCCGCACCGCCGCGACGACGTCGGGCGCCGCCTCCGCGTTCCGCCACCCCAGGTCCTGCGCGCCCCGCGTCGCGACGACCTTGCGGACGTCGCCGAGCTGCCGGGCGAAGTCGGCGTCCTCCCCGCCGGCGGCCTCGCGGTCGGGCCAGGCGCCGGCGAAGCTCTCGTACGTCACGCGACCGAGGACGAGGACGTCGACGTCCTCGTAGTCCTCGCTCACCGCCGCCCCCATGGCGTCGTCGAAGTAGGGGAAGTGCCACGCGGGGTCGACCTCCACGACACCGTCGAGGGCGGAGAACAGGGTCGAGACGACTGCTGCCACGGGGGGACCTCCCGGCCGTCGCGCCCGTCCGGCACGGGCGCTGGTGCCGAGGTGGACCCGCGCCGCCGCGCCAGCTCATCGGTCGCCCCGGGCCGGGGGCGCACAGCGACCTGCGGACCCGCAGGCCCGGCCCGGTCGCGGGGCCCTGACCTGCGGTGACGCTCCGCGACCGCCCCACGCGCAGGTCGTCCGGCGCCGGAGCGACGCGCCGAGGGCTTGATCCAGGAGGTGTCGGTGAGGGTAGCCTCACCTCCATGCCAGCCGAGTGGGCGCTCCGCGCCGAGGACGTCGAGGTGCGCTTCGGCGACGCGACCGCGGTCGACGGGGTGAGCGCCTCCCTCGAGCGGGGCCGCGTGACCGCGCTCGTGGGGCCCAACGGGTCGGGCAAGTCGACGCTCCTGCGGGCGATGTCGCGCCTCGTCGTGCCGCGGGCGGGCGCGGTGGCCCTGCCGGACGTGCCCGACGTCGCCGTCCTCCGCGGCCGTGACCTCGCCCGCCGCGTCGGCCTGCTCGCGCAGCAGCGGCCGACGCCCGCGGGCGTCACCGTGCGGGACCTCGTCGGCTACGGCCGCCACCCGCACCGCCGCGGCTGGCGGGGCACCGACGCCGGCGGCGCGACCGCCGTCGCGCGGGCGCTGTCGCTCACCGGCCTCGAGGAGCTGGCGGAGCAGGCCCTCGAGACCCTCTCGGGCGGCCAGCTGCAGCGCGCCTGGCTCGCCTCCGCGCTCGCGCAGGAGACGGACGTGCTCCTGCTCGACGAGCCCATCAACCACCTCGACCTGCGCTACCAGGTGGAGGTGCTCGACCTCGTCCGCTCCCTGGCGGACGAGCACGGCGTCGCGGTGGGGGTCGTGCTGCACGACCTCGACCACGCCGCCGAGGTCGCCGACCGCGTCGTCGTCCTCTCCCGCGGGCGCGTCGTCGCCGACGGGACGCCGGAGGAGGCCCTCACCGAGGACGTCCTCTCGGCGGTCTACGAGATCGACGTCCGCGTCGGCCGCGACCCCGTCGACGGAGCCCTGCGGGTGCGCACGCGCCCCGTCCGGGGCTGCGCCCGACGCCCCGCCCTCGTCTGAGGGCGACCCGCACACCCCTCCCCCGGGCCGGCCCCTGCCGACGGCAGCCGGCCGCCTCCCCGATCGCGACCACGGTCGCCGACCCAGAGATCCGGTGCCCCATGCCCTCCTCCCCCTCCTCCGGCGCGCCCCGCGGCGTCCGCCCCGGCCGCACGGCCCTGCTGCCGGTCGCGGCCCTCGCCCTGCTGCCCGCCCTGGCTGCCTGCGGCACGACGAGCGACGCCGTCGACCCCGGCGCGTCCTCGACGGCCGGCGCCGTGACCGTGCAGGACGCCACGGGCGCCGACGTCGTGCTCGAGGACGGCCCGGCCACCCGGGTCGTCGCGCTCGAGTGGGCCCAGGCCGAGATGCTCTCGAGCCTCGGCACCGAGCTCGTCGGCCTCTCCGACGTCGAGGGCTACGAGAGCTGGGTCGGCGGCGCCGTGCCGCTCGCGTCCGAGCCCACCGACGTGGGCCTGCGCACCGAGCCCAGCGTCGAGCAGATCGCCGACCTCGAGCCGGACCTCATCGTCGGCGTCACCGAGTCCGTGCCGGACGCGGTGCGCGAGCAGATGGAGCAGGTCGCACCCGTCCTGCTCCAGGCCGGCGCCGACGCCTCCGACCCCCTCGGCTCGGCCACGGCGGACCTGCGGACCCTGGCGACGGCGGTCGGCGCCGAGGACGCGGCGGACGAGGTCGTGGCCTCCATGGAGACCACGCTCGAGGAGAACGCCCAGGTCCTCGCCGACGCCGGGCTCGCGGGGACGCCCGTCACCTTCACCTCCCCCTACGCCGAGGGCGCCAACGTCACCGTGCGCATGCACGGCCCCGGCTCGGCCCCCCAGGCGGTGCTCACCGCGATGGGCCTCGAGCCGGCGTGGACCGAGGCCGGCGACGAGGCCTACGCCATCTCGAGCACCGACGTCGAGGGCCTCACCGCCCTGCCCGCGGGCACCTGGTTCACCTGGTGGGCCAACGGGGCGAGCGAGGACCCGGTGGAGACGTCGCTGTCCTCCAACGCCGTCTGGCAGAGCCTGCCGTTCGTCCAGGAGGGTCGCGTCGCCGGCGTCGCCGACGGCGTGTGGGTCTACGGCGGTCCCGCCTCCCTCGCCGCCTTCAGCGACGAGATGACCGAGCTCCTCACCTCCGCCCAGGCGGGCTGAGGCCGCCGTGGGGGCCCCGACGGCGACGGACGGCGGCGCACGACGGCCGTCGTCGTCGGGCGCGCCCGTCCCGCCGGTCGAGGCCTCCGCCGCCGACCACGCCGACGCGGGAGGCCACTGACGTGGCCGTCCAGCGCACCACCGCAACCCCCACCACGACCACGGAGA
>NZ_JABEMA010000449.1 GCF_013004605.1 Pseudokineococcus marinus | reverse complement strand
CCGTGGAGCGCGCCGCGACGACGACGTCGTGCCCGCCCCGGCGCAGCGCCTCGACGAGGGGCCGACCGACGCGCCCGGTGCCGCCGACGACCGCCACCCTCACGAGGGCCCCCTCCCCGCCGGTCCTCCCGCGGTGCCCCCCGGCGCCCCTGCCCGGGCCGCGGCGAGCATGTCCTCGCGGCTGACGAGCTTGACCCGCGGGCGCCCCGCGTCGGCACCGGCGCGCAGCTCGGCCGCGTCGACGCTGCGCCAGCCGTCGAGGTCGACGACGTGCAGCCCGCCGGCGCGCAGGCGCTCGACCAGGTCGAGGGGGTCGGCGGGCGGGGCCGCGGCCGCCGGCTCGCGGGCGACGTCCTCCAGGACGCTCGCGACCGTGGCGCGCGCGTCCTTGCGGGTGTGGCCGACGAGGCCGACGGGCCCGGTCTTCAGCCAGCCGACGACGTAGAGGCCCCGCTCGGGTTCGCCGTCGGCGGCGAGCACCCGGCCGTCCGCGTTCGGCACGACGCCGCGCCGGTCGTCGAAGGGGGCGCCGGGGACGGGACGGCTGCGGTAGCCGACGGCGCGGTACACGGCCTGGACCGGGAGGTCCTCCACGACGCCCGCCGCGCCCGCGTGCGCCCGGCGGGTGCGCAGTCCCGTGATGCGGCCGGCGTCGCGGCCCAGCACCTCGACGGGCGTGCGCGCGAAGCGCAGGTGCACCCGGCGCGGGGCGCCGGTCGTGCCCCGCTCGGCGAAGGAGGCGAGGGCGTCCACGACCTGCCGGGCGCGGCGGTCGCCGGCGAGGTGGTCGACGGCCTCCGGCGCCAGGACGAGGTCGGCGGGGTCGACGACGACGTCGACGCCGGGGACCGCGCCGAGCTCGCGCAGCTCCAGCGGCGAGAAGCGCGCGTGCTCGGGCCCCCGGCGGCCGACGACGTGGACGTCGGTGAGGCGGGAGGCCGCCAGGTCGGCGTGCACGGCGGCCGGGACCTCGGTGGCGAGGAGGTCCTCGGCCGGGCGGGCGAGCACGCGGGCGACGTCGAGCGCGACGTTGCCGACGCCGAGCACGGCCACCTCCCGGGCCGAGAGGTCCCAGTGGCGCGGGGCTTCGGGGTGCCCCTGGTACCAGGCGACGACCTCGCTGGCGCCCCAGCACCCGGGCAGGTCGGCGCCGGGGAGGTCCAGCGGGGCGTCGGTGCTCGACCCGGTGGCGAGCACGACGGCGTCGTAGGCCGCCCGCAGCTCCTCGAGGGTGACGTCGCGGCCCACCTCCACGTTGGCCACGAGCCGGACGTCGGGGTGGTCGAGGACCTCGGCCAGCGTCGCCGTGACCGCCTTCATGTCGGGGTGGTCCGGCGAGACGCCGTAGCGGACGAGGCCGAACGGCACGGGGAGCCGCTCGAGGACGTCGACGCGCACGCCTCGCTCGAGCCCGGCGGCCACGAGGGCGCCGGCGGTGTGGACGCCCGCCGGTCCCGAGCCCACGACCGCGACCCGAAGGGGCGGGCGGTCCGGGCCCGCGGCGGGCTCCCCCGGGCGGGTCGCGGCGTCACTGCTCACGCCGTCGATCCTGCCACCGGGGGCCCCGCCGCGGGGCGGGTCAGCGACCCGGTCGCGCCGGCTTCCTGATCGACGAGACCGCCGAGTCGAGCGCCTTCTCGGCGGTCGCCTTCGGCTTCTCCTGCTTGGGCTTGCGGGCCTCGCGGCCACCCTTGTTCTTGCTCATCGCTGCTCCTCGGCGAGGGGCCCGCCCGGGGCGGGCCGGTGCGCCGCGCGGTGGGCGCGGCGGCGTGCGCGGCCGCGGTGGGGCGTCGCCCCGGCGGCTCGCTGACGGGCGACGGCGCCGGAGGCGCCGCGCGGAC
>NZ_JABEMA010000448.1 GCF_013004605.1 Pseudokineococcus marinus | reverse complement strand
CCCTCGACGCGGCCGAGCGGGTCGGCGCGAGGCGCCCGGCGTCGGCCGGGGCGGTGGCGGCCTACCGCGGGGGCTACCTCCCGGAGGAGCGCCGCGAGCTCGAGCGGGCGCTGCGGTCGGGTCGCCTGCGGGGCCTCGCCGCGACGTCCGCCCTCGAGCTGGGCATCGACGTCGCGGGCCTCGACGCGGTGCTGCTCGCGGGCTGGCCGGGCACGCGTGCGTCGCTGTGGCAGCGGGTGGGCCGCGCCGGGCGCCGGGGCGAGGACGCCGTCGCCGTCCTCGTCGCCCGCGAGGACCCGATGGACACCTACCTCGTCCACCACCCCGAGGCGGTCGTGGGCAGCCCCGTGGAGGAGGCGGTGCTCGACCCGGAGAACCCCCACGTCCTCGCGCCCCACCTGGCCGCGGCGGCGGCCGAGCGGCCCCTGCGGCCCGAGGAGCTGGGCCGCTTCGGCGACCCGGACCACGTGCGCGCCCTCCTCGACGTCCTCGTCCGGCGCGACCTGCTGCGCCGGCGCGCCGCCGGCTGGTTCTGGGTGGGCGACGGGCGCCCCGCCGACGCCCTCGACCTGCGGGGGGCCGGGGGCGCCCCGGTCGCGGTCGTCGAGAGCACCACCGGCCGGGTGGTGGGCACGGTGGACGCCGGGGCCGCCCACGCGAGCGTCCACGAGGGCGCCGTCCACGTGCACCGCGGGCGCACCTACGTCGTGGAGCACCTCGACGTCGAGGCGGCCACGGCGCTCGTGCGCCGCGAGGACGTCGACGTCGCGACGTCCGCGCGGGAGGTCACCGACGTCCGGGTGCTCGCCGAGCGCGCGCACCGCTCCTGGGGGCCGGTGGACCTGCGCACGGGGCTGGTGGAGGTGACGAGCCAGGTCGTGTCCTTCCGGCGCCGCCGCACCCGGGACGGGCGGCCGGTCGGCGGCGAGGAGCCCCTCGACCTGCCGCCCCGGACGCTGCGCACGGCCGCCGTCTGGTGGACGGTGCCCGAGGAGGTGCTCGCCCGCCACGGGGTGGTCGCGCCCGACGTGCCCGGCGCCGCCCACGCCGCCGAGCACGCGGCCATCGGCCTCCTGCCGCTCGTCGCCACGAGCGACCGCTGGGACGTCGGCGGCGTCTCGACGGCCCTCCACCCCGACACCGGGGCGCCGACGGTCTTCGTGCACGACGCCGCACCGGGCGGCGCGGGCTTCGCCGCGCGCGGGTTCGCGGCCGCGCGCGCCTGGCTCGGCGCGACGCTCGAGGCGGTGGTCGCCTGCCCGTGCACCCGGGGGTGCCCGGCGTGCGTGCAGTCGCCCAAGTGCGGCAACGGAAACGAGCCGCTGAGCAAGCCCGGCGCCGTGGCCCTCCTGCGCGCCGTGCTCGAGCACGCCGACGAGGACGCGCCGCCCCCGCCGCGGTGAGGCGGTCCACCGCATCCCGCCGGCCGGCCCCGCCGCGGTCACCCGCTCGTCGTCCCGACCGCTCGCCGCCCCACCCGCTCGCCACCCCACCTGCTCGCCGAGCCGCGGCTGGTGCGGGACGGGCACGGGCGGGACCCGGCTCGCCGGCGACCGCCTCGCCGGTGACCGGTCCGGTCCGGGCCCCGGCTCGTCCGACCGGCTCCTCCGACCGGCTCCTCGGACCGGCTCCTCGGGAGGGCTCCTCGGAAGGGCTCGGGGGCGGGGCTCACCGCGGACCGGCCCGTGCCGAGGCCCGTGCCGGTCCGAGCCCGCCCAGGGCGCCCGGGACGTCGACCGCGACGACGACCACCACCTCGAGCTCACCGGCGGTGCAGTCGACGAGCCGGGCCCCGCCCCGCACGGCGACGTGCGCCGCGGCGTCGCACG
>NZ_JABEMA010000447.1 GCF_013004605.1 Pseudokineococcus marinus | reverse complement strand
GCCGGTGAGCACCGCGGTGCGCGTCAGCGCCTCGCGGGCCACGGCGCCGTCGGCCGCGAGCAGGGCGCGCGCGCCGGCTCCCGGCGCGGGCGGGGGGAAGGCCGGGACGTCCTGGTCGCAGACGGTCCCGCTCGGCGGCGCCTCGACGTCGACCAGGTAGCGCGTCACCAGCGCGTCCGCGCAGGAGCTGACGCCGAGCGTCGTGTGGCCGACGCCCTCCACGGTGAGCAGCCGGCCGTCGGGGAAGGACGCGGCGTAGGGCGCCGTGAAGGCGTAGGCCGTCGCCGGGTCGAAGCGGGTCCCGGCGACGAGCACGGGCACCGGCGTCTCCTGCTCCCAGGGCCCGAGGTAGGCGTCGGGGTCCTCGGCGCCCAGGCCCTCGCACTGCAGGCCCACCCAGGCGCGGTAGGGCCCGAAGTGAGGGGCGACGTCCTCCTGCGCCGCCGCGATCGCCGCGTAGGCGGAGCGGCGGCCCGGGCGCGCCGTCTCGGCGCAGAGGCTCGCCAGGTTGCCGCCGAGGGACGCGTACTCCTCCCCCACCCGGGCGCCGGGCGCGGGCGCGGCCCCCGCGGGCGCGAGCAGGCCCGCGCCGGCCAGCGCCCCGAGCACCTCGCCGGCGCGCACGAGCGCCCGCTCACGCGTCGCCCCCGTCGTCGTCACCTGCTGCAGCACGGCCACCTCCGCGAGCAGCTGGTCGGCGAGAGGGAAGGTGGTGGGGCTGTAGAGCAGGGGGAAGAGGCTCGCGACGGTCGTCGCGTAGTCCAGGACCACGGGCTCGGCCCCGGGGACGGGCACGACGAGCGGCTCGGCGCGCAGGCCGGTGAGGGCCTGCTCGGCGACGTCGGCCGGGTCGCCCAGCGAGGCGAGCAGGCAGGAGCCGGGCCCGGCCTCGGCGCACAGCCGCAGGAGCTCGGCGAAGGTCTGGCTGGCGGCGACGCCCTGACCGGTGCGGACGCCGACCGACAGCGGGTCGCGCCCGCTCGGGTCGCCCACCCAGGCCGCGGGGTCGAGGGTCCCGTCGATGAAGAGCGCGCGCGCCCGGGTCGGGAACAGCGCCGCGTAGGTGGCGCCGAGGACCGAGCCGTAGCTGTAGCCCGCGTAGGTGAGCCCCTCGTCGCCGACCGCCTGCCGCAGGAGGTCCATGTCGCGCGCCACGTTGGCCGTCGAGGAGGAGTCGAGGCGCTCGCCCGCCGTCACGCCGCAGCGCGTCGACAGGCGCGCGTTCGCGCCGAGGTAGGGCGCCACCTCGGCCTCCGTGACGGGGAAGGCGGTGGGCGGCAGGCCGAGGAGGAAGTCCTCCTCCGCCTGCGCCGTGCGGAAGCAGGTCGCCGGCGTCGACCGGGCGACGCCGCGCGGGTCGAACCCGAGGACGTCGAAGCGGGCGCGCACCTCGGGCGAGTAGGCCACCTGCGCGGCCTGCTGGACGAAGTCGACGCCGGAGCCTCCCGGCCCGCCGGGGTTCGTGAAGAGGGTGCCGATGCGCCCCGCGGGGTCGGAGGCCGGCAGCTTCGTCAGGGCGATGCTGCTCGTGGGCCCCTGGGGCCGGTCGTAGTCCTCGGGCACCTCGGCCCGCGCGCAGAGGAAGGGCTCGAGACCAGGACCGCAGGGCTGCCAGTCCAGCTCGGGGACGGGGGCGCTCACGCCGCCGGTGCTCAGGTCCGCGGCCGCCGCGGGAGCCGCGGCCACCGGCGCACGGCCGGGGGCGGCTGCCGCCGACGGCAGCGTCGTCGTCAGCAGGGCGGCGGCGAGGGCGGCGGCAGCGCCCCGACGAGCGGTGGGGCGAGTGGTGCGGCGAGGGGTGGGGGCCACGTCCGGTCCTCCGGGTCGGTCGACACCGGACGGGCCGCCCGGCACCCGAGGACGCTAGGAGGCCCGAC
>NZ_JABEMA010000446.1 GCF_013004605.1 Pseudokineococcus marinus | reverse complement strand
CGACGACGGCCCACTCGGGGGGCCCCCACGGGTCAGGGCGGTGGGCCGTCCGGCGCACGCGCGCGGAGGCCAGCCGCAGCCCGAGGACGGCGAGGACCGCGCCGCCGAGCAGCACCGGCAGGCCCGTCGCCGCGCCCGCCGTCGGGTCGAGGAGGCCGACGAGGCCCCAGCAGGTGCCGAGCAGGCCGCCGAGCAGCAGCGCGGCCGACGTCCGCCGGGCGCGGCGCGGCACGTCCGCCGTGCGCCCGTAGCCGCGCACCGCCATCGCCCCGGCCAGGGCGAGCGAGCGGTCCAGCGCGTCGGCGAGCACCGGCGAGAGGACGGCGGGCAGCGCCCGCACCCCCTCGTCCCCGCCCGCCCGCAGCCGGCGCGCCCGCCGCACCCGTCGCACGCTGTCGAGCAGCTGCGGGGCGGCGGTCAGGGCGATGACGACGGCCGTCGAGACCTCGGCGAGCGCCCCCGGGACGGCGCGCAGGAGCCGGCGCGCGTCGGCGAGGGAGTTCGCCGCCCCCACGCAGACGAGGACGGCGGCGAGCCGGAGGCCGTCGTAGACGCCGGCGAGCAGGGACCCCGCCGTCACCGGCCCGAGGAGGGTGACGCCGGAGAGGAGGTCCGGCAGCGGCACCGCCGGCAGGTCGAGGACCACCGGCCCGGTGCCGAGCGCCGTGCCCCCGAAGAGGACGCGGAAGAGCGTGCGGACGGCGACGACGACCCCGGCGAGCACGAGGTAGGCCCGCAGGTCGAGCCCGTGGGGGGCGTCCGGCCGCCGGGCCACGACGACGAGGCAGGCCACCGCGACGACCCCCACGAGGAGCAGGGGGTCACTGGTCCGGCTCGCTGCCGCGGCCAGCCCGAGCGCCCACAGCCACCAGGCGCCCGGGTGGAGCCCGCGGCGGTCAGCGCGCGTCGGACCTCCGCTCGTCCATCTCCTCGTCGCGGCGGCGACGGGCGCGCAGCGCGCCGAGCACGAGCGCCAGGACGACGAGCGCGGCGACGACCACCACGACCACGATCGTCGTCCACGGGACGCTCGCGGCCTCCTCGCTGCTCGCCTCCACCTCGGACGCGTCGGCGCCCTCGGGGTCGACGGCCGGGGAGTCGCCCGCCGTGCCGTTCTCCGGAGCTCCCGTCGGCGTCGCCGACGGGGACGAGGTCCCGGTCGGGGCCGCCTCCCCGGCCACGGGCAGCGCCGCCACGGCGGCGGGCTCGACGCGCGGCGGGGCGCCCTCGAGGCTGTCGCCGGACAGCTCGGTCCACGACCACGCCTCGACGCCGCCGACCTCGGGCACGCGGTCGGCCGCGCCGACCTGGCTGGAGGTCCACTCGCCGTCCCGCGGCGCGTACCAGTACGCCCAGTACCCGTCGTTGAGGCAGTCCGCCTGGTCGGGCGCGGGCAGACCCTCGATGGTGCAGACGAAGCCGGGCTGGCTCTCCGTGGCCGTGAAGCCGGCCTCGGTGAGCGCCGTCAGCCCGTCGGGCGCCTCGAGCGCGCACCCGGCGGTCGGCGCGGCGAGGTCGCCGCCCGCGAGGCCCTGCGGGTCGACGAGGACGGTCGCGCCCTCGTCCTCGGGGCAGGCCTCGCCCGCGAGCTCGACGTCGGCGGACGCCGAGGGGGCGGCGGACGACGTCGTCGAGGGGGCGGCGGACGACGTCGTCGAGGGGGTGGCAGCCAGGGCCGGTCCGGCGCCGAGCGCGAGCACGAGGCCGGCGGACCCGGCGAGGGCGGCGAGGCGGGAGGTGGGGGCGACGGGCACGAGGAGCCTCTCGGGAGGGGCCGGCCGGGCGTCGCCCCGACCGGGCCCGGCCCGGGGCGCCGACGGGCGCGCAGCGGGAGGCCGACCGGGCTCCGCCCCGCAGACCACGGCGGGGATGGCGGGAGCCGCTGGCCCCCGGC
>NZ_JABEMA010000445.1 GCF_013004605.1 Pseudokineococcus marinus | reverse complement strand
GGCGAGCCCGCGCCGCAGCGCCTCGCGGTCCCCCTCCGCCATGCCGGCCGTGGCCGTCTCAAGCGCGGCCGTCACCGCGGCGGTGGAGCGCTGGACGGCGCGGCGGCCGGCTCCCGTGAGGGACACGTCGACCTCCCGGCGGCTGGCGCGGGCCTGGCGACGGCTCACGAGGCCGAGCGCGACGAGGCGGTCGACGAGCCGGCTGGCGCTCGACGCGACGACGCCGAGCGCCTCCGCGAGGTCGCTGACACGAGCGCGGCCACCGCTGGCCGAGAGCACTTCGAGGCAGCGCAGCTGCACGGGCGTCAGCGCGTCCGGCGCGGACGCGACCGCGGTGCGCACGAGGTCCACCAGCACGTGCGAGAGCTCCTCCCAGTCGGGTCCGGCGACCGGATCATCTCCTGGATCGGACACGGCACCCCCTCAAGAGGTCGAGGGTGCCAGACCGGCGTCCGACCCCTGCGGTCGGAGGGCTGCCGAGACCGTCCCCTGAAGCAAATGTTGCATGGGAGCAAAGGTTGCACCACGGTGATGACGCGACGGGCACCACGGCCGTCGACCGGCACGGCAGACGTCCTCCACCGAATCGAGAGCACCCATGAGCACAGCCCACGCGCTGCTGGCGAGCGGGACCTTCACCGGCACCTCGACCTTCTCCGCCTGGCAGTACGACCTCGTCCTCTACTCCTTCGCCGTCTCGATGTTCGCGCTGTTCGCGGGCGGCCTCTACGCCGTCGCCACGCGCAGCGACGTCTCGAAGCGCTACCGGCCGGCGAGCATCGCCTCGGCCTGCATCTGCTGGGTCGCGGCCCTCGCCTACGGCCTGCTCGTCATCACGTGGCTGACCCACTTCACCGCCACGGCCGACGGCGCGTCCTTCGTCCCCGACCCGGGCACGAACGTCACGGGCCTGCGCTACATGGACTGGTCGGTCACCGTGCCGATCCTCACGGCCGAGCTCTTCGCCGTCTGCACCCTGGCCCGTCGCAGCAGCGCCTGGTGGCGCTTCGGCGCGATGGCCAGCGCCTTCCTCATGATCGTCACCGGCTACTTCGGCGCCATCACGCTGGGCGGCGGCGACCCCACCGCTCCCCTGCTCGTCTGGGGCGCGATCTCCACGGTCTTCTTCATCGCGCTGTACGTCTTCATGTACCGGCCCTACGCGCAGACGCGCCGCGAGATCGGCGCCGAGGCGGGCACCAGCCTGCGCAACGCCGTCATCCTGCTCTTCAGCGTCTTCGGCGCCTACCCGCTGCTGTACCTCGTGCCGCTGTGGGCGGGCGCGGACAGCGCCGGCTGGGCCGTGACCGTCCAGGTCGTCTTCTGCGCCGCGGACATCACGGCGAAGGTCGGCTTCGGCGTCCTCATCCACAAGGTCGCCAAGCTGCGCACGGCGGAGGACGCGCGCACCCCGGAGGCCCAGCTCCCCGACCTCTACCCCTCCGAGGTCTTCGTCTCGGGCGAGCTCGTGTCCCTGCCCGCCGAGCCGGCCCTCGCCGGTGCGGGCACCGCCGCGACGTCGGTCGCCGCGGGCAGCAACGGCCACGTCCCCGAGCACGCGGCTCCCGCGGGCGGCCCGCGCCGGCCTCGCCGAGGCTGACGTCGTGGCGACGACCTCCCCCCGGCCCTCCCTGCGGCGCACCGCGCCGCGGGGAGGGGCGGGACTGCCGGCAGGGCCGGACGCGCTCGGTGCGCTCCCCCGCCTCTCCGGACCGCTCCGCACCGGGGTCGTCGCCGTGCTGCTCGTCGGTCGCGTGGCGCCCAGCACGCCGCCCACCACCGCGCCCAGGAGGGCGCCGACGAGGACGAGCGCGAGCGCCACGAGCGGGGCCCCGGGTCGGGGGGCGGACGGTCGG
>NZ_JABEMA010000444.1 GCF_013004605.1 Pseudokineococcus marinus | reverse complement strand
CGAAGAAGCCGCCGGCTGCGGCGAACTCGGCGGCCTGCTCGGCCCCGGCGCGCACCTGGCGCCGGGCGGGCGCCCGACCGCCGTCGCACGCGGCCCGCAGCGACGTCGTGTAGCCGG
Source organism: Pseudokineococcus marinus (assembly GCF_013004605.1). GTDB lineage: Bacteria > Actinomycetota > Actinomycetes > Actinomycetales > Quadrisphaeraceae > Pseudokineococcus > Pseudokineococcus marinus. Next base: position 1,742 of record NZ_JABEMA010000444.1, on the reverse strand, counting down.
CGAGCGCGTCCGGCACGAGCGCCAGCCGTCGGGCGACGACGGCCCAGTCGTCCGCCGTCGCCACGGGCATGAGGTCGAAGACCTCGCGGACGTCCTGCAGCGGCGTCGCGAGCACGGTGACCTCGCCAGAACCGACGCCCGCGTCCGCCATCTCGACCTCGAGGCCGAGCCGCTCGCGCATCGCGGCGACGGTGACCGCGTCGACGTCGTCGCGCACCGCGCCGGCGGGCAGCGCCTCGAGCGCCGCGAGGGTGCGCCGGGCGAGGTCGGCCCGCGCGGCGTCGCCGGCGGGTGAGTAGTCGGTCATCTCGTCGTCGTGCCCGGGGGCGCCCATGCCGGTGGCCGCGACCGGGTCGAGGGCCGCGTAGGCGTCCACGTGGGCGTCCGCGAGGTCGTCGACGGCGGAGGGCCGGCGGGGCGCGGTGACATCGGTGTCGGGCACCCGCCGCACCCTAGGCGGGCCCCGTGCCCCCGGGACGGCGACGTGCCGACGGGGTGCGGGGAGGAGGGCCCGGGTCAGGCGCCGCCGGCCTTGAGGGCGGCGAGCCGGGCCTCGACCTCGAGGGCGTCGGAGTCGGCCTCGAGCTCCTCGAACTGGGCGTCGATCGAGGACGCCGCCAGCTCGGCCCGCCCGGCGGCGCGGGCCTCCTCGCGGCGCACCTTCTCCTCGAAGCGCGAGACCTCGCTCGTCGGGTCCATGAGGTCGATGCCCTTCACCGCGTCGTGCATGCGGTTCTGGGCCTCGGCGACCTTGGCGCGGGACGCCAGCTGGTCGCGCTTGGTGCGCAGCTCGGCGAGCTTGCCGCGCATGCCGTCGAGGCCCTTCTTGAGCTTCTCGACGACCTCGGTCTGCGCGGCGATCTGGGGCTCGAAGCCGCGCAGCTCGGACTCGGCCGTCATCTGCCGCTGCAGCGCCACCTTCGCGAGGGTGTCGAAGCGGTCGGCCTCCGCGGTGGCGCCGGACGTGCGCAGGTCGTCGGCGCGCCGGCTCGCGGCGAGCGCCTTGCCGCCCCACTCCGACGCCGTCTGCCGCGCCTCGGCCGCGTCCGCCTGGAGCAGCCGGAGGTTGCCGATGGTCTGCGCGACGGCGTCCTCGGCCTCGCGGATGCTCGCGGTGTAGTCGCGGACCATCTGGTCGAGCATGACCTCGGGGTCCTCCGCGGCGTCGAGCGCCGCGTTGAGGTTCGCCCGGACCAGCTGCCCGACCCGTCCGAGCAGGGACTGCTGCGCCATCGTCGATCGTCCTCTCGTCGTCACCCGTGTGCCGCGACGCCGCTCGGCGCCGCGCCGGTGCGAGCCTGCCACGACGCCGTGCCCGGGGGCGGTGTTCGAGCGCCCGCGGCGCCCTCCCAGACGGCGGAAGAAGGCTACGAAGTCCGCGCTGGGGCTCTCACCGGCGGAAGAAGGCTACGAAGTCCGCGCTGGGGCCCTCGACGGCGGAGACGGTCTACGAAGGTCGAGGGAGGCGGTTCGGGGGCGAGGGGGCGTCAGAAGCGCCCGCCACCGCCCGAGCCGCCGAAGCCGCCGCCCCCGAAGCCCCCGCCACCGCCCGAACCGCCGAAGCCGCCGCCCCCGCCGAAGCCGCCCCCGCCGAAGCCGCCGCCGCCTCCGCCGAAGCCGCCTCCACCGCCGAAGCCGCCGCCCCCGCCGCGGTGCCCGCCGCCGGTGAGGACGGCGCCGAGGATGCCGCCGAGCACGGCCGCCTCCACCGAGGAGCCCCGCCGACCGCCGTACCCGCCCCC
>NZ_JABEMA010000443.1 GCF_013004605.1 Pseudokineococcus marinus | reverse complement strand
TCGGACACGCCCGGCATCGGCCCGACGGTGTGGGGCTCCGACGGCTCGCAGTGGGACGTCATCCGCAACCGCACCTCGTGGCTCGAGCACCGCGACGCCGTCGCGGAGGCCGTGGCGTGGCCGGCGCCGGAGGTCCGGGCGAGCAGGCCCGTGGCCGACAGCAGCAGCCAGCACGGGTCGTCGGGCACCTCGAGCGGCGTGGCGGGGCCCCGCCCCCGGGCTCCGCGGGCGGCGGGAGCAGCGGCGCCGGACGCCTCGAGCAGCACGGTCCGCCGCGGCGTCCCGTGCTCGCGGGCCACCTCCGCCAGCTCGTCGGAGACGACCCCCCGCAGCCGCGCCTCGTCGCCGAGGATCGCCTCGAGCTCGTCGATCGCCGCGCGCAGCTCGTCGCGGCGCGTCTGGAGCTCGAGCGTGGAGAAGCGCGTGAGGCGGCGCAGCTGCAGCTCGAGGATGTGGTCGGCCTGGGCCTGGCTGAGCTCGAAGACGGCCATGAGGCGCGAGCGGGCGGCCGCGGCGTCGTCGCTGGAGCGGATGACGGCGATGACCTCGTCGATGTCGGCGACGGCGACGAGCAGGCCCTCGACGAGGTGCAGGCGCTCGGTCGCCCGCTGCAGCCGGTACCGGCTGCGCCGGCGCACGACGTCGAGCCGGTGGTCGACGTAGACGGACAGCAGGTCCCGCAGCCCGAGGGTGCGGGGCTGGCCCTCGACGAGGCAGACGTTGTTGACGCCGAAGGAGTCCTCCATGGGCGTCAGGCGGTAGAGCTGCTCGAGGACGGCGTCGGGGTCGAAACCCGACTTCACCTCGACGACGAGGCGCAGCCCGCTCTCGCGGTCGGTGAGGTCCTGGACGTCCGAGACGCCCTGCAGCTTGCGGGACTTCACGGCGTCGGCGATCTTCTCGACGACGCGCTCGGGGCCGACGCCGTACGGCAGCTCGGTGACGACGATCCCTCGGCGGCGCGGGGTGATCTGCTCGACGCGCGTGGTGGCACGGGTCCGGAAGGTGCCGCGACCGGTCGCGTAGGCCTCGCGGACCCCCTCGAGGCCGATGATCCGCCCGCCCGAGGGCAGGTCCGGCCCGGGCACGAAGCGGAGCAGGTCCTCGAGCGTCGCGCCCGGGTGCTCGATGAGGTGGCGGGCCGCGGCGACGACCTCGACGAGGTTGTGGGGCGGCATGTTCGTCGCCATGCCGACGGCGATGCCGCTGGCGCCGTTGACGAGCAGGTTGGGCAGCGCCGACGGCAGCACGCCGGGCTGCTGCAGCGAGCCGTCGTAGTTCGGGACGAGGTCGACGACCTCCTCGTCGAGGTCGGCCACCATGAGCGAGGCGGCGGCCGCCATGCGGGCCTCGGTGTACCGCGCCGCCGCCGGGCCGTCGTCGAGGGAGCCGAAGTTGCCGTGCCCGTCGACGAGGGGCAGCCGCAGGCTGAAGGGCTGCGCCATGCGGACGAGCGCGTCGTAGATGGCGGTGTCGCCGTGGGGGTGCAGCTTGCCCATGACCTCGCCGACGACGCGGCTGCACTTGACGTGCGCCCGCTCGGGCCGCAGGCCCATGTCGGACATCGCGTAGAGGATCCGGCGCTGGACCGGCTTGAGGCCGTCGCGCGCGTCCGGCAGCGCGCGGGCGTAGATGACGGAGTAGGCGTACTCGAGGAACGACCCCTCCATCTCGGCCGCGACGTCGATGTCGACGACGCGGCCCTCGCCCGGGGGCGGGCCGGCGGGGGCGGAGGTGCGGCGGGCCATGGCCCCATCCTCGCGGACGGGGCGCGCCGGTCGGGTGAGGCGCGGCCCGGTGCCGCCGGGACGCCGCTGCGGCGGGCCCGCTCGCCGGGGCTCAACCCAGCGGCGTCCCGAACCGCCCGTCGTGGGCGACGTCCTCGAGGGGCCGCCGCCGCGAGGGCCGCGGCC
>NZ_JABEMA010000442.1 GCF_013004605.1 Pseudokineococcus marinus | reverse complement strand
CCGGCTCGTCCACAGCGCCGTGGGCTGCTCGGGGGGCCGGGCCGTGCGCCGGGCGGGGGGTCGGCTCGGCACGTCCGCGATGCTGCCACGCGGGGGTCGGGCGCCGCGGTCGCGGCGGCTACGCTCGACCTCCGGCCGGTGCACCGGGCGCGCGGCGCGCGCCCCCGGCCGACGAGACGCACAACTGGACACGGAGGACGACGTGGCGAGCAGCGCCCCCAGCAGGCCGGCCGAGCTGACCGAGGTCCTGGAGCCCGTGGTCGCGCGGGCCGGGCTCCACCTCGAGGGCGTGAGCGTCACGCCGGCGGGTCGCCGCCGCGTCGTCCGGGTCACCGTGGACCTGCCGGAGGACGCCGTCGGCGCCGTGCCCCACGACCGCGTCGCCGAGGTGAGCCGCTCGGTCTCGACCGCCCTCGACGACGCCTGCGCCTTCGGCGAGCAGCCCTACCTGCTCGAGGTGGGCAGCCCCGGCGTCGACCGCCCCCTCACCGAGCGCCGCCACTGGCGGCGGGCGCGGACGCGGCTCGTCGCCGTCGACGTCACCGGCGAGGACGGCGCGGCGCGCCGGACCACCGGGCGCGTCGTCGAGGCGGGCGACGACGGCGTCGTCCTCGACGTCGACGGCGCGCGCACGACGGTGCCCTGGGACCGCCTCGGGACGGGCGCGGTGCAGGTGGAGTTCCGCCGCCCCGAGGGGCAGCCCGACGACGACGTCGACAGCGACGACGTCGACGACCTGGACGAGACGCACGACGACCTGGACGAGACGGACGACGAGCAGGACGAGACGGACGACGAGCAGGACGAGGACCGGGCCTGATGGACATCGACATGGCGGCGCTGCGGGCGCTGGAGCGCGAGCGGGAGATCCCCCTCGACGTCCTCGTGGGCGCCATCGAGAACGCCCTGCTGCTGGCCTACCAGCGCACCCCCGGCTCCGCGCCGCGGGCACGGGTCGAGCTGGACCGGAAGTCCGGGCGGGTGACCGTGTGGGCGCGCGAGCCGCAGCCCCCGGCGCCCGAGGTGGCCGAGGGCGAGGAGCCGCCGCCCCCGCCGCCGCCCGCGCGCGAGTACGACGACACCCCCACCGGCTTCGGCCGCGTGGCCACCTCGACGGCGCGCCAGGTGATCTTCCAGCGCCTGCGGGAGGCCGAGGACGCCGCCGTGCTGGGGGAGTTCCAGGGTCGCGAGGGCGACGTCATCTCGGGCCTCGTGCAGCAGGGGCGCGACCGCTCCGTCGTCCACGTCGACCTCGGCGCGGTCGAGGGCGTCATGCCGCCGGCCGAGCAGGTGCCGGGGGAGTCCTACCCGCACGGCTCGCGCGTGCGGGCCCTCGTCGTGTCGGTGCGACGCGGCCTGAAGGGCCCGTCGATCACGCTCTCGCGCACGCACCCCGACCTCGTCCGGAAGCTCTTCGCCCTGGAGGTCCCGGAGATCGCCGACGGGCACGTCGAGATCGTGGCGCTGGCCCGCGAGGCCGGTCACCGCACCAAGGTGGCCGTCCGCAGCCACGTCGCGGGCCTCAACCCCAAGGGCGCGTGCATCGGGCCCATGGGCCAGCGGGTCCGCGCGGTCATGGCCGAGCTGCGCGAGGAGAAGATCGACATCGTCGACTGGGACGACGACCCGGCCAGGTTCGTGGCCGCCGCGCTGTCGCCGGCGCGGGTCTCGAGCGTCGAGGTCGTCGACCGGGAGGCGCGCGCCTGCCGCGTCGTCGTGCCGGACTACCAGCTGTCGCTGGCCATCGGCAAGGAGGGCCAGAACGCCCGTCTCGCCGCCCGGCTGACGGGCTGGCGCATCGACATCCGCAGCGACACGGCGCCCGAGCCGCCGCCGGTCGACCCGTCGGTGCGCCGCGAGCCGCTGCGGGGCGGCCCGCGCACGCCCGACCGCGACCCGCGCGGTGGGGCCGGGC
>NZ_JABEMA010000441.1 GCF_013004605.1 Pseudokineococcus marinus | reverse complement strand
CCGGCGGTCGCGCCACCGGTGCCGGCGCTCGCCGCCACGCCGCCGGCGAGCGGCCGGACGACGGTCTGCAGCGCGTCGTTGACGTGGTCGACGCCGGGCACCTTGTCGGCCAGCACCTCGACGACGAGCAGCACGGCGAGGACGGCGAGCACGCCGGGCTCCGAGAGCCACGCCCACCCGTCGGGGAGGGCGACGACGTCGGTCCACCGCGCGGCCGCGCCGAGCAGGAGCAGGGGCAGCCAGGCGTTGAGGCCGGCGGCGCTCGCGAGGCCCGCCCCGGTCAGCAGCTCCACGGGTCCTCCTCCGGCGGTCGGCGCGTCGTCCACGGTACGGACGCGGGCCGGGCGCCGCGCGGCGCAGGGCGCGCGCTCAGGAGCGCCCGCCGCCGGGCGTCGGCGTCAGCGCGCCGCGGGCGGCTCGTCCGCGGTGGAGGAGGCGGGGTCCGCCCCGCCGACCAGCCGCTCGACGACGAGCAGCGCGACGACGACGGCCGCACCGGCGAGGGCGAGCCCGAGGATCGCGAGCACGTCGCCGGAGGGCGCGAGCACGTCGCGGTCCTCGGTCTGCCAGGGCCACAGGGCGCGCAGGGAACCGGCCATGAGGCCGGTCATGACGGCCAGCGTCACGGCCCGGTGGGTGGAGAGCAGGTGCTGCAGCAGCCGCACGAAGAGGGCCAGGCCGATGGTCGCGCCGAGCGCGAAGGCCCCGAGGTACCCGAGGTCGCGCCCGTTGACGGCGGCGATGGTCGGCTCGTAGAGGCCGACGGTCGCGAGGAGGAAGGAGCCCGAGACGCCGGGCAGCACGAGGGCGCAGATGGCGACGGCGGCCGCGAGCGAGACGACCGGAAGCGGCGGGTCCGCCGCCGAGCCCGGGGGCAGCCCGGTGAGGACGAAGGCCAGCACGGCCGCGACGACGGCGACGACGACGAGCCGTGCCGTCCAGGCCCGCCCGACCATCATGGCCGGGACGCTGAGCGAGGCCAGGACGAGCCCGGCGAAGACGGCGCGCGAGCCCACCGGGTGGTCCTCGAGCAGCGGCTCGATGAGGGAGGCGCCCACGACGACGGCCACGACGGTGCCGAGCAGGAGCGGGACGACGACGAGCCAGGAGCCCTGCACCAGCTCGGCGCGCGCCCCGCGGACGTCGCCCGTGACGAGCCGGCGGAACGCCGTCACCGTGTGGCCGGCCGTGTCGATGAGCGTCTCGTAGACGCCCGTGATGAGGGCGATGGTCCCGCCGCTGACGCCGGGCACCACCTCGGCGGCGCCCATGAGCATCCCGCGGCCGACGTGCAGCGGCACGTGGCTCACCGGCGTGCGCGAGCGCTGGTCCTGCGTCGTCATGGGGAGACCGTAGGCGGTGCCCGCTCGTCGGGAGGTGGCTGCACGAGGACGGCGTAGAGGCCGTCCTCGTGCAGCCACCTCGCTCGTCCACAGGCCTCGACGCACGCACCGGCCGGTCGGTCCAGCCTCGTCGCGTGCCGAGGACGTCGTCGCTGCCCGCCTCCCTGCCCGTGCTGGCGTCCCAGCAGGGCGGGTGCCTCTCCCGCGCGCAGCTGCGCGAGCTCGGTGTGGACGCCGACCGGGTGGCCTCCGAGGTGCGTGCCGGGCGCTGGTGCGTCGTCGGCCCGCTCGTCGTGCGGACCAGCACCGGCGAGCTCGACGTCGCCGCGACGCGCTGGGCCGCGGTCCTCTCCGGTGGTGCCGGGGCGGCCCTGGCGGGGCTGTCGGCGCTGGAGGTGCACGGCCTGCGGGGGTGGGAGCGCTCGTCGATCTCCGTCCGCGTGCTCCGGGGGCATCGCCTGCCGGCGCTGGCCGGCACCACGGCGACGTCGAGCCGCCGGGCTGCGCGGGTGGTGCGGCGCGGGGGCCTGCCCGTGCTCGCCGTGGAGGAGGCCGCGGCGCAGGCGGCGGGGGCGGCGCGCTCG
>NZ_JABEMA010000440.1 GCF_013004605.1 Pseudokineococcus marinus | reverse complement strand
CGCCGCGCTGGTGCGCCGCGCGCGCGCGGCCGCGACGTCGAGGAGCTGCCGCCCTCGCGCCCGCGCCCCGGCCTCGACTACGCCCCCGGCGTCGGCGACGACGACCAGGAGCCCCGGGACACGCCGACGCGCACGGTCGAGGAGCTGCCCGCGCTCGACGAGGTCGACGCCTCCGAGGCGCCGGTCGAGGCGGAGGCGGGCCCCCAGCTGGAGCGCCCCGAGCCGGCGACCGGGCGCCTCGTCCGCCTCCGCGAGCGCCTCTCCCGCTCGAACACCGCCCTCGGCCAGGGCCTGCTCGCCCTCCTCTCGCGCGAGCGCGTGGACGAGGCCACGTGGGAGGAGGTCGAGGAGACCCTCCTGCTGGCCGACCTGGGAGCCGGCCCCACCGAGGAGCTCGTCGAGCGTCTCCGCGAGCGGGTCCGGGTGCTCGGCACGCGTGACGCCGACGCGCTGCGATCCCTCCTCGCCGAGGAGCTCCTCGAGCTCGTCGGCCCGGACGTCGACCGGTCCCTCGCGACGACGCCGCACGACGGCCGCCCCGCCGTCGTCCTCGTCGTCGGCGTCAACGGCACGGGCAAGACGACGACCGTCGGCAAGCTGGCGCGCGTCCTCGTGGCGGAGGACAAGGACGTCGTCCTGGGCGCCGCCGACACCTTCCGCGCCGCCGCCGCCGACCAGCTGCAGACGTGGGGCGAGCGCGTCGGCGTGCCGACGGTCCGCTCCTTCACCGACGGCGCCGACCCCGCCTCGGTCGCCTTCGACGCCGTGCGCGCCGGCCGGGAGGGCGAGGTCGACGTCGTGCTGCTCGACACCGCGGGCCGGCTGCAGAACAAGGTGGGTCTCATGGACGAGCTGGGCAAGGTCAAGCGCGTGGCCGAGAAGGCCCTCGACGGCGCCGGGACCATCGACGAGGTGCTCCTCGTCCTCGACGCGACGACCGGCCAGAACGGGCTGCAGCAGGCCAAGGTCTTCTCCGAGGCCGTCGACGTCACCGGCATCGTCCTCACCAAGCTCGACGGCACCGCCAAGGGCGGGATCGTCGTCTCCGTCCAGCGCCAGCTCGGCGTCCCGGTCAAGCTCGTCGGGCTCGGCGAGGGCGCGGACGACCTCGCGCCGTTCGAGCCCCGCGCGTTCGTCGACGCCCTCCTCGCCTGACGCCGCATGGGCGCGGGGGCCGTGGCCGGCGCGTCGGGAGCCCCGCCCGCGGCCGGGGGCGACGAGGGGTGGGTGCGGCCCCGCCCCGGGCACCGCGCGCTGCTGGCCGACGTCGGCTGGGGCGTGCTCGCGACGACGACGTGCGTCCTCGGGCTGGAGCTGACGCGGGCCGTCTCGGACGCGCTGCCGCAGGCGGCGCCCGCCCGGGTCGAGGACGTCGCGTGGACCGTCCTCGTCGCCGCGCCGCTGGCCGTGCGGCGCCTCCTGCCGCTGACGGCGATGGTGGTGTCGACCGGGGCCTTCGTCGCCCTCGGCGAGCGGCACCTCGCCTCGGCGGCGACCTTCACGCTCAACCTCGTCCTCTTCCTCGTGCTCCTGTCCGGGACGGCGTGGGCGCGCGACCGCCGGAGGCTCGCGGTCGTCTGGGCCGTCGTCCTCACGGCGATGGCCGGCTGGTACCTGCTGCGCGTCGTCCTCCTACCGGTCGGCACCGGGCCCACGTCGGCCGCCCTCGTGGGCCTGACGGCGCTCATCAACGTCGTGTACTTCGCGGGGGCCCTCCTCGGCGGGCGGGCGCTGTGGCTCGGCGCGCGCGACCGCGCCGCCCTGCACCGCACGGCCGCGGAGCTGCGCCGGGAGCAGGAGCGCGCCGCCCGGGCGGCCGTCGTCGCCGAGCGCCTGCGCATCGCCCGCGAGCTCCACGACGTCGTCGCCCACCACGTCAGCACCACCGGTGTGCGCGCCGCGGCGGCCCGCCGCGTGCTCGAGCGGGGCGCGGACGACGGGGCGGG
>NZ_JABEMA010000044.1 GCF_013004605.1 Pseudokineococcus marinus | reverse complement strand
GGGGCGGCCGGCGCGCCGCAGCAGGGGGTCGGCGAGAGGGACGGCGGGAGGGCCTCCGCGTGGAGCCGCGACGCCGGCGGCCCGCCCCCTCCGCCGCCGAGCCCGGACCCCTGGCGCTCGGACCCGGGGCGCACGTACACGGGAGCCTCCGACCCGAGGTACTCCGAGCCGGGCTACTCCGAGCGTGGGTACTCCGGGCAGGGGCGCTGGGGCGGGGGCTCCGAGGTGGCGCGCTACGGCGGGGACCACGGCGACAGCCGGTACGACGGGGGGACGCCGCCCGGCGGCGGGCTGCCGACGTCGACGCTCGTCCTGCTGGTCGTCTCCGGCCTCGCCGTCTTCACGGGCGTCGCGACCCTCGCCGGGGTGCCGGCGCTCGTCATCGGCGTCGTCGCCGCCACCAGCGCGTCCACCGACCGGGCGCGCGCGGAGCGGCTCACGCGCACGGGCTGGCTCGTCTTCGCCGGCGTCATCGCGGCCGTCGTCGTGCTCGCCGTCCTGGCGCTCGTGCTCGTCCTCGTCATCGGCGGCGGGCTCATCAGCGCCGGGGCCGGGGGCTTCTAGCCCTCCCCCGACGGGACCTCCCGCGCCGGGCCGGTCCCGTCCGGTCGACGGGAAGGACGGGCGGCGCGCGGCGGTTGGACCCTGCAGCCGCCGGCCCCCCGCACGCCGGCACGTCCAGCACCGTCCCCAGCAGCACCGGAAGGACGCCCGTGAGCGACGGCCCCCTCATCGTCCAGAGCGACAAGACCCTCCTGCTCGAGGTCGACCACCCCGACGCGCCGGCCTGCCGCAAGGCCATCGCGCCCTTCGCCGAGCTCGAGCGCGCCCCCGAGCACGTCCACACCTACCGGCTCACGCCGCTGGGCCTGTGGAACGCCCGGGCCGCGGGCCACGACGCCGAGCAGGTCGTCGACGTCCTGCTCGAGCACTCGCGCTACCCGGTGCCGCACGCGCTGCTCGTCGACGTCGCCGAGACGATGGACCGCTACGGCCGCCTCCAGCTCGTCGACGCCCCCGGCCACGGCCTCGTCCTGCACGCCACGGACGTGCCGGTGCTCGAGGAGGTGCTGCGGAGCAAGAAGGTCGCCCCGCTCGTCGGCGAGCGCATCGACGAGGCGACCGTCGCCGTCCACCCCAGCGAGCGCGGCAACCTCAAGCAGGTGCTGCTCAAGCTGGGCTGGCCCGCCGAGGACCTGGCCGGGTACGTCGACGGCGAGGCGCACCCCATCGACCTCGACACGAGCGGCTGGGACCTGAGGCCGTACCAGGCCGAGGCCGTCGACGGGTTCTGGGACGGCGGCTCGGGCGTCGTCGTCCTCCCCTGCGGGGCGGGCAAGACGCTCGTCGGCGCCGGGGCGATGGCCAAGGCCCGCGCGACGACGCTCATCCTCGTGACCAACACCGTGTCCGCGCGGCAGTGGAAGGACGAGCTGGTCAAGCGGACGTCCCTCACCGAGGACGAGATCGGCGAGTACTCGGGCACCCGCAAGGAGGTGCGCCCGGTCACCATCGCCACCTACCAGGTGCTGACGACGCGCCGGAAGGGCGTCTACCCGCACCTGGAGCTGCTCGACGCCCGTGACTGGGGGCTCATCGTCTACGACGAGGTCCACCTCCTGCCGGCGCCGATCTTCCGCATGACGGCGGACCTCCAGGCCCGCCGCCGGCTCGGGTTGACGGCGACGCTCGTGCGCGAGGACGGCCGCGAGGGCGAGGTCTTCTCCCTCATCGGGCCCAAGCGCTACGACGCGCCGTGGAAGGACATCGAGTCGCAGGGCTACATCGCCCCGGCCGACTGCGTCGAGGTGCGGGTGACGCTGCCCGACAGCGAGCGCCTCCTCTACGCGACCGCGGAGCCGGACGAGCGCTACCGGCTGTGCGCGACGACGGAGTCCAAGACCCGCGTCGTCCAGCGCGTCGTCGAGGCGAGCAAGGGCGAGCAGGTGCTCGTCATCGGCCAGTACATCGACCAGCTCGACGACCTCGGCGAGCGCCTCGGCGCGCCCGTCATCAAGGGGGAGACGTCGGTGGCCGAGCGCCAGCGCCTCTTCCAGGCCTTCCGCGAGGGCGAGCTGCACGTGCTCGTCGTCTCCAAGGTGGCCAACTTCTCCATCGACCTGCCCGAGGCGTCCGTGGCCGTGCAGGTCAGCGGGTCCTTCGGCTCCCGGCAGGAGGAGGCGCAGCGCCTCGGTCGCCTGCTGCGCCCCAAGGGCGACGGGCGCACCGCCCGCTTCTACACCGTCGTCTCCCGCGACACCCTCGACCAGGACTTCGCCGCCCACCGGCAGCGCTTCCTCGCCGAGCAGGGCTACGCCTACCGGATCCTCGACGGCGACGACGTCCTCGCCGGCTCGCTGGAGGCCGACGGCGCCTGACGGCGCGAGGCCCCGCCCACCTCGGTGGTGGACCTCGTGGGAGACGCCACCTTCGTGGTGGATCTCGTGGGACGACACGCCGTCGCCCGGCCCACGAGGTCCACCGCGACGGCGATGGTGGACCTCGTGGGCGCGGGCCGTCGCTCCGCTGGCGGTCGGTGGTCGCCGAGCGTCGACCTCCGCGGTCACAGCGCTCGCCGCACGAGGCCCCGGACCACGGACGGCGCGAGCGTGTCCCGCCACGTGCACCGCACCACGTCGTGGCCGAGGGCGACGAGGGTGTTGCTGCGCCACCGGTCGCGGTAGACGGCCTCGGCGTCGAGTGGGGGTCCGCGCCGTCCGCCTCCAGCAGCAGGAGTCCTCGACGCTCGCTCCGACGACGGCGGAACGCCATGTCGCCGCGCGCCAGGAGCACGCCGTGCTCGTCGCGGACCTCGACCTGGAGGTCGTCCGGTGGGACGCCGCCGTCGTGGCATCGCAGGCGGACGCGGCTCTCGAGCACCGACTCCGCCCGGGCGTCGGCGATCGCCCACAGGTCGCCGACGCCGGCGGCGCCGGGCCGGCCCGCGCAGAGGAGCGACGCCGCGACGAGCTCCTCGGCGTCGCCGCTGCGGAGGAGGCCGTCCAGGAGCGCGAGCGCGTCCGGGCGCTCGAGGCGCGGCACCAGGTCCGCCACGGTGCGGACCCGCGAGGTCGCCGGCAGCCCGTCCAGGTCGACCACGTGGTCGACCGGCGGGTCCCACCGGTGGACGACGAGGGGCCGCGACCCCACCTGGACGGGCGCACGCCGGGCGACGTGCACCCGGCTCGTCGGCGGCCCGGGCGGAAGGCCGTGCAGCACCGCCGCGGTGGGGCCCGCCACCACCGCCCCCTCGACCGCCAGCACGGCGGCGCGAGCCCACGACCGCTGGAGGGCGAGCCCCTGGCGGTGCGTCTCGACGAGCAGGACGCCGGGGAGGAGCCGGCGCCACTCCTGCCGGCGGACCATCGTCCGGACCGTCTCCACCGACGCGCCCGCCGCCAGCACGTCGCGGCGGGTGACGACGCCGTCCTGGCCGGCGGCGAGCGCTCGAGCGCGGGGAGCGCCGTCCGGGCTGAGGGGTGCAGGGCACGGACGTCCACGACCGGGAGCGTCCCGGTCCGTCGCTGCCGGACGGCGCCGACCGCGTCACCGGTGGACGGCCGGCCTCGCCCGTCCGCCTGTGCGCGCCACCGCGACAGCCCGCCCCACGCGGCCCACCACCGTCACCGTGGTCGACCTCGTGGGGCAGGCGACGGCGTGCCGCCCCACGAGGTCCACCTTCGCCGGCGTCAGGGCGGGACGACGTCCACGCCGACGACGCGGCGGTCGGCGGTGGTGACCGGGTGCGCGGCACCGGTGAGCTCGACCTGCGCGGTGAGCTCGACGTCCGCGCACGACGGGCCGACGCGCAGCTCGAGGGCGCCGGGCTCGACGACGCGGGTCATCGAGCGGTCGGTGAAGGCCACGCGGGTCGTCGGGACGTCGAGGACGACCTCGGCGGCCTGCCCGGCCTCCAGCTCCACCCGCGCGTAGCCGAGCAGCTGGGTGATCGGCCGCGTGACGGAGGCGACCGGGTCGCTCGCGTACAGCTGGACGACGTCGGCACCCGCGCGGTCCCCGGTGTTGCGGACCGTCACCGACACCTGGAGGGCGCCGTCCGTGGGCACCTCGGTCTGCGCGACGCGCAGGTCGCTGCGCTCGAACGTCGTGTACGACAGGCCGAAGCCGAAGGGCCGCACGGGCTTGGTGTCGATGTTGCTCACCGAGCTCGCGGCGCCCAGCTTCGGGTGCAGGTAGGAGTACGGCTGCGCGCCCACCGAGCGGGGCAGCGAGACGGGCAGGCGCCCCGACGGGTTGACCCGGCCGGAGAGCACGCCCGCGACGGCGCCGCCGCCCTCCTGGCCCGGGAAGAAGGCCTGCACGACGGCGGCGCAGCGGTCCAGCGCCCAGTCGACGGCGTAGGGGCGGCCGGTGAGCAGCACCGCGACGACGGGCCGACCGGTGTCGAGCAGGGCCTCGAGCAGCTCGCGCTGGACGCCGGGCAGGTCGAGCGACTCGGCGTCGCACCCCTCCCCCGACGTGCCGCGGCCGAAGAGCCCCGCGCGGTCGCCGAGGACGGCGACGACGACGTCGGCCCCCTGCGCCTCCTCGACCGCCGCGGCGATCCCCGAGGCGTCGGCCGTGTCGACGTCGCAGCCGCGGGCGTAGGTCGTCGTCGCGCCGGTGAGCTCGCCGCGCAGCGCCGCGAGCAGCGACGGCGCGTCGAGCCCCAGCTCGACGCCCGGGTGCTGGGCCAGCACGTGGTTGGCGAAGCTGTAGCAGCCGAACAGCGCCGGCACCTCGTCGGCGTTGGGCCCGACGACGGCGACGCGGCGCTCCGCGGCCGGGTCGAGCGGCAGCACGCCGTCGTTGGAGAGGAGGACCACGCCCTCCTCGGCGATGCGGCGGGCGAGGTCGCGGTGGGCGGGCGGGTCGAGGTCGACCTCGCCGACGGCGTCGGGGTCGAAGGTCGCGTCGAGCAGGCCGAGGCGCTCCTTCTGCGCGAGCACCCGGCGCAGCGCCCGGTCGACGAGCGCCTCGTCGGTGAGCCCGTCGCGGATGCGGGCCGCCAGCGGCTCGAGGTAGGCCGTGCCCGTGGGCAGCTCCACGTCGATGCCGGCCGCCAGCGCCTGGGCCGCGGCGTCGCCGGGATCGCCGGCCACGCCGTGCAGCGACTGCAGGAAGGCGACCGCGAAGTAGTCGGCGACGACGGTGCCCGTGAAGCCCCACTGCCCGCGCAGCAGGTCGGTGAGCAGCGACGTGTCGGCCGCGACGGGGACGCCGTCGACCTCCGCGTAGGAGTTCATGACCGAGTCGACGCCGCCGTCGAGGACGGCCATCTCGAACGGCGGCAGAAGGACGTCGGCGACCTCGCGCGGCCCGGCGTGCACGGGCGCGAGGTTGCGCCCCGCTCGGCTGTTCGAGTACCCGACGAAGTGCTTGAGCGTCGCGACGACGCCGGTCGACTGCACGCCGCGGACGTACGCCGTCGCGACCGTGCCGACGACGTACGGGTCCTCGGCGATGCACTCCTCGACGCGGCCCCACCGGGCGTCGCGGACGACGTCCAGCACCGGCGCGAGGCCCTGGTGGACGCCGAGGGAGCGCATCGACTCCCCGATGGCGGCGCCCATCTCCTCCACGAGCTCGGGGTGGAAGGTGGCCCCCCACGTCAGCGGCGCCGGGAAGGTGGTGGCCTTCCAGGCCGCCAGCCCCGTGAGGCACTCCTCGTGGACGAGCGCGGGGATGCCGGGGCGGGTGCTCTCGACGAGCCACCGCTGGCGCGCCGCGAGCGTGCGCGCGCCGGCCACCGGGTCGACGGGCGCCGTGCCGAAGGGGCGCGTCAGCTGCCCGAGCCCGCGGGCGGCGAAGGACTCGAACTCGGCGTCCTCGGACTGCATGGCGTCCTGCATGGGCGCGACGTCGCCGCCCTCGCCGTCCCCGCCCTTGCCCTCCCAGAGGCCGACGAGCTGGGCGAGCTTCTCCTCGAGCGTCAGGGACGCCAGGAGCTCCTCCACGCGGGGCGACGCCGGGACGTCGGCGGTGCTGGCGGAGGGCGTGGTGTCGGTGCTCATGGGGTCCTTCCGGAGGGGTGGGGCGGGGCGCGACGGTACGGCTCCTCAGCCCTTCACGGCGCCCTGCAGGCCGTTGACGATGCGTCGCTGCATGGCCAGGAAGAAGACGAGCGCCGGGATCATGGCGAGGGACGTGAAGGCGAGGACCCCTGCAGTGTCCTGCGCGTACTGCGTGGAGAAGCTCGCCACGCCGAGCGGCAGCGTCTGGGACGCCGGGTCGGACAGCACGAGCAGCGGCAGCAGGTAGGCGTTCCACGACGCGACGAACGCCAGGACGCCGACCGTCACGAGCCCCGGCCCCGACAGCGGCAGCAGCACGCGCCAGAAGAAGCCGATGCGCGAGGCGCCGTCGATGGCGGCCGCCTCCTCGAGCTCCTTCGGCAGCGCCGCGAGGAACGGCCGCAGGATGACGACCGTCAGCGGCAGCGCGAAGGCGGCCTGCGGGAGCGCGACGCCCCACACCGTGTTGGTGAGCTGGAGGTCCCGGACGAGCAGGAACAGCGGGATGATCGCCACGGTCAGCGGGAAGAGCAGCCCGAGGGTGAAGACGAGCGCCAGCGCCTCGCGCCCCTTGAACCGGTAGCGGGCCAGCGGGTAGGCCGCCATGACGCCGAGCACCGAGACGACGACCGTCGTGATGAGCGCGACGAGCGTGGAGTTCAGCGTGTAGCGCCAGAAGCTCGCCGACGTCAGCACGGCGACGTAGTTGTCGACGACCCACGGGCTGGGCAGGCCCACCGGGTCCGCGGCGAGCTGCGCGTTGGAGCGGAAGCCGCCGAGGAAGGCGTAGGCCACGGGGGCGACCGTCACGACGACCACGAGCGCGGCGACGGCGTAGACGAGGGGCCCGCCGCCGCCGAAGGAGCGACGGCGACCGCGGCGGCGGGGCTCGGGCTGCAGCGGGACGGGGCGCCCGGGGGCGGGCGTCGTCGTGGGGGCGCTCATCGCGCGGCCCTCCTCGGCTTCGGCGCCACCTCGTTGTCGCGGCGCAGGACGAAGGTCTGGTACAGGACGGCGAGCACGAGCGAGATGACGAAGAGCAGGACCGCGACGGCGGAGGCGTAGCCGTACAGCCCGCGCTCGGTGCCCTGGTTGATGAGGTAGATCGCCATCGTCACCGTCGAGTTGGCGGGGCCGCCGCCGGTGAGGATCCACACCATGTCGAAGAGCTGGAGCGAGCCGATCATCGACAGGAAGCCCCAGGTGCGGATCGTCGGCCCGAGCAGCGGGATGGTGACCCGGCGCTGGACCTGCCACCACGAGGCGCCGTCGAGCTGCGCGGCCTCGTAGACGTCCTCGGGGACGCCCTGCAGGCCGGCGAGGAAGAGGATGACCGCGAGGCCGAGGTACTTCCACGTGAGGACGACCATCACGGTGCCGAGGGCGATGTCGGGGTCGCCCAGCCACAGCTGGGTCAGGCCCCCGAGCCCGACGCCCTCGACGACGGCGTCGACGAGGCCGTTCGGCTGCAGGAGCAGCACCCACACCACGCCGGCGACGACCTCGGCGAGGACGTACGGCATGAAGATGACGACGCGCAGGAAGCCGCGGCCGCGGATGTCCCGGTTGAGCAGGAGCGCGATCGCGAGGCCCAGCGGCAGCTGGATCGCGATGGACAGCGCGATGATGACGAAGTTGTTCACCACCGCGCCGGTGAAGACGGTGTCGCCGAGGGCCCGCGCGTAGTTGTCGAGCCCGACGAAGTCGTCGAGCGGGCCGAGGCCGTTCCAGTCGAAGACCGAGTAGCGGACGGCCTGCAGCACCGGGACCACGATGAACAGGCCGAGCAGGACGAGCGCCGGGCCGGTGAAGAAGGCGATCTCGAGGCGCGTGCGCGTCCTCGCGGAGAGCCGCGAGGACGAGCGCCGCCGACCGCCCCCCGACGGGCGCGCGGGCGCCGCCGACCGGTCGGGCCGGTCGGCGGCGCCCGCGGCACCGCGGGGGGAGGCGGCGACGTCGGCGCCCGTGGGGCGGGGGGTCACGTCGTCCGCCTCCCGATCAGGCGGTGCCGGCCGCGGCCTGGACCGCGTCGACGACGTCCTGGGGGCTCGCCTGCCCGGCGAAGAGCAGCGCGATCTCGTCGTTCATCGCCCCGCCGACGTTCTCGCCGAAGGCGGTGTCGAAGTAGAGCTGCACGTAGGGCGCGCTGTCGCGGTACTCGAGCAGGTCGGCGAGGGCCGGGTCCGAGACGGCGTCGTTGGCGGCCGGGTTGGTCGGCAGCCCCATGTCGCGCTCGGCGAAGCCCGTCTGGACCTCGTCGGACAGGAGGTGGTCGAGGAAGTCGACGCACACCGGGGGCGCGTCGGCCGCGCACGCCCACGCGTCGCCGCCGCCGAGGGCGGCCTCGGGGTCGCCCGCGCCGCCCGCGACGGTCGGGAACGGGAACCAGCCCGTCTTCTCGCCCAGGCCCTCGTTGTCCTCGGTGAGGCCCTGCATGACGCCGGGCTCCCAGTGGCCGGCCAGCTCCATGGCGACCTGCTCGGTGGCGAGCAGGCCCGAGGCGCTCGCGGGGCCCTGCTGCGCCGGGGTGGCGAGGAAGCCCTCGTTGAACGGCTCGGTCTCGACGAGCTCCTGGAGGTCCTCTCCCGCCGCGACGAAGCACGGGTCGGAGAAGTCGAGGGAGGTGACGGCGTCCTCGAGGACGTCCTGGCCGCACTCGCGCAGCGCCGTGTAGTACCAGTAGTGCGCGGCCGGCCACTTGTCGCCGGCGCCCACGGAGATGGGCTGGATCCCCGCGTCCTTGAGGGCCTGGACCGCGGCGTCGAGCTCCTCCATCGTCTGCGGCGGCTCGGTGATGCCCGCCTGCTCGAAGAGGTCGGTGTTGTACCAGAACCCGACGACGCCGACCGAGAACGGCAGGGCGTACGTGCGGCCGTCGATCTGCCAGCCGTTGACCGAGCTGCCGACGGTCTCGATCGTCTCGGGGAGCTCGTCGGACAGGTCCATGGTCAGGCCCGCCTCGACGTGGTCGGCGAGCTCGCCGCCCCCGCGCTCCATGTACACGTCAGGGGTGTCGCCGGTCTGGAAGGCGGCGTCCAGCCTCGTGAGCATGTCCTCGTGCGCCAGGGCGCTGATCTCGATCGTCGTGCCCGGGTTGGCGGCCTCGAAGTCGGCCGCGACCTGCTCGTAGTAGGCCTTGCCGGGGTCGGTGTTCGAGTTGTGCCACCAGGTGAGCGTGCTGCCGTCGGCGTCGCCGCCGCCGGAGTCGCCGCCGCCGCAGGCGGTCAGCGCGGTGGCGGTCGCCAGGAGCGCGACGGCCGTGAGGGCTCGGTTCCTCGCCATGGGGTGCATGTCCTTCGTCGTCGTCGACCGGTGGAGGAGCGCGGCGAGCATGCGACGGGCCCCGAGAGGATGTCAAACGTTGTCGATAACGGTTTCGACGCCGAGGCGGAACGCTACTGTTCGGCCGTGACCGACCTCTGGCAGCGCGCGACGACGCCCGCTGACCCCCCGCGCGTGACGATCACGGACGTCGCGCGCCTCGCGGGCGTGTCCGTGGCGACGGTGTCCAAGGTGGTGAACGGCCGGTACGGCGTCGCCGCCGGCACCGTCGAGCGCGTCCGGGGCGTCATCGCCGAGGTCGGCTACGAGACGAGCCTCGTCGCGCGCAGCCTGCGCAGCCACCGCACGGGCGTGCTCGGCATCCTCGTCGCCGAGTTCGAGCCCTTCAGCACCGAGATCCTCAAGGGCGCGGCCCGGGCCGTCGCGGGCACGGGGTACGAGGTGCTGGCCTACGCGGGCGGCGGGCGGGCCGAGGAGGACGCCGGCTGGGAGCGCCGCTCCCTGTCCCGGCTCGGCGGCACGCTCATCGACGGAGCCGTCCTCGTGACGCCGACCGTGGTGGGCGCTCCCGGCGGCGTGCCCGTCGTCGCGATCGACCCCCACGCCGGGCCGAGCGACGTGCCGACGGTCGACGCCGACAACGTGCGCGGGGCCTGCCTCGCGACCGAGCACCTCCTGGAGCTCGGGCACCGGCGCATCGCCTTCCTCGGCGGCCGCCCGGGCCTGGAGTCCGCGCGGCTGCGCGAGGAGGGGTTCCGCTCGGCGATGGCCGAGGCCGGGGTGCCCGTCGACCCCGCGCTCGTGCGGGTCGCCGGCTACCGCCCGCAGACGACCCAGGAGCCCGCCCGGGAGCTCCTCACGGGACCGGACCGCCCGACCGCCGTCTTCGCCGCCAACGACGTCTCCGCCATCGCCACCATGGAGGTCGCCCGCGACCTGGGGCTGTCGGTGCCGGGCGACCTGTCCGTCGTCGGTTTCGACAACGTCCCCGAGGCGGCGCTGGCGCAGCCGCCCCTGACGACCGTGGCCCAGCCGATGCAGGCGATGGGCACCGCGGCCGTGGAGCTCCTCGTGCGCCGCCTCACGGGCTCGCCCGACGAGGCGCCCGACGGCGGCACGCACGTCCGCCTGCCCACCGAGCTCGTCGTCCGCGGCTCGACGCGCCGCCTGTGACCACGGGCCCGGCCGGCAGCCGCGCCCGACCCGCCCGCCCCGACGACGAGGAGGCCGCCGTGCCCGCCCCGCACCGCTCCCCCGCCCCGGACGCCTCGCTCGCCCACCGCCGCACCGACGCCGTGCTCGCGGTGCGCGACGCGGACGGCGCGCCGCTCGCCCACGCCGACGTCGTCGTCGAGCAGGTCCGCCCCGCGCTGGCGCTGGGAAACATCGGCTTCGACCTCGTCGGCTTCGCGAACGGCGAGGAGGAGGCCGACACCGGCAGCCCCTTCGGCGGCGCCGCGCCGTCGCGGGGCGCGCACCTCGCCGAGCTCTTCCTCGGGCTCTACGACACCGCCACGCTGCCCTTCTACTGGGGCGGCTTCGAGCCGGTCCGCGGCCGGCCCGACACCGCGCGGCTCCAGCGCACCGCCCGGTGGCTCGCCGACCGCGGGGTCCGGCTCAAGGGCCACCCGCTCGTGTGGCACACCTTGACGGCCGACTGGCTGCGCGACCTGCCGACCGACGAGGTCGAGGAGGCCCAGCGCGCCCGGATCCGCCGTGAGGTCGGCGACTTCGCGGGCCTCGTCGACGCCTGGGACGCCATCAACGAGGTGGTGATCATGCCGGTGTTCGCGAACGAGGAGCGCACCAACGGCATCACCCGGCTGTGCCGCGAGCGCGGGCGCATCGCGACGGTCCGGATGGCCTTCGAGGAGGCGCGGGGGGCGAACCCGCGAGCGACCCTGCTGCTCAACGACTTCGACATGTCGACGGCCTACGAGTGCCTGGTCGAGGGCGTGCTCGAGGCGGGCGTGCAGGTGGACGCGCTCGGCCTGCAGAGCCACATGCACCAGGGGTACTGGGGCGAGGAGCGCACGCTCGAGGTCCTCGACCGCTTCGCGCGCTTCGGCCTGCCGATCCACATGACCGAGTCGACCCTGCTGTCCGGCGACCTCATGCCCCCCGAGGTCGAGGACCTCAACGACTTCCGGCCCGCCTCGTGGCCCTCGACGCCCGAGGGCGAGGAGCGGCAGGCGGACGAGCTGGTGCGCCACTACCGCACCCTCGCCTCGCACCCCGCCGTCGAGGCCATCACCTACTGGGGGCTGACGGACGAGGGCGCCTGGCTCGGCGCACCCGTGGGCCTCGTGCGCGCGGACGGGACGACGAAGCCGTCCTACGACGCCCTGCGCGACCTCGTGCGCGGCGAGTGGTGGCTGCCGCCCACGACGCTGCGCACCGACGGCGAGGGTCGCGTCGGCGTCGCGGGGCACCTCGGCGACTACCGGCTGACGCACCGGGGCGCCGGCGCCGACCTCGCGCTGGCGGAGGCGGGCGCGACGACGGTCGAGGTCGCGCTCCCGCGCTGAAGCCCGCCCGGCGCGACCCGCAGCGGACGCACAGGCGACTCCCAGGCGAGGGGGAGGTGCCCGCCAGGCCGGGCGCGCACACTGGCGGGCATGAGCACAGGACCGGCCGAGGCGCGGCTCCTCGTCGTCGACGACGAGCCGAACATCCGCGAGCTGCTGTCCACCTCGCTCCGCTTCGCCGGGTTCGAGGTGCACACGGCGGAGGACGGGCACGAGGCGCTGCGCCAGGCCGAGCGCGTGCGCCCGGACCTGCTCGTCCTCGACGTGATGATGCCGGACCTCGACGGGTTCGCCGTCACCAAGCGGCTGCGCGAGCGCGGCCGTGACACCCCCGTCCTCTTCCTCACCGCGAAGGACGACCTCGCCGACCGGGTGCAGGGCCTCACCGTCGGCGGCGACGACTACGTCACCAAGCCGTTCAGCCTCGAGGAGGTCGTGGCCCGCATCCGCGCCATCCTGCGGCGGACGGGCGGCGGCGCCGCCGCGGCGCCGGGGCGGCTCGTCTTCGCCGACCTGGAGATGGACGAGGACAGCCACGAGGTGCGCCGCGGCGGGCGCGACGTCGAGCTCTCCCCCACCGAGTTCAAGCTGCTGCGCTACCTCATGCTCAACCCCAACCGGGTGCTGTCGAAGTCGCAGATCCTCGACCACGTGTGGAACTACGACTTCAACGGCGAGGCGGGCATCGTCGAGTCCTACATCTCCTACCTGCGCCGCAAGGTCGACACCGGCACCGGCCTCGACGGCCAGCCCGTGCACCCGCTCATCCACACCCGCCGCGGCGTCGGCTACGTGCTGCGGCTGCCCCCCGAGGCGGCGTGAGCCCCACCCGGTACGCCCAGCTGGCCGCGCGCCTGCCCGAGCCGGTGCGCCGGCGGCTCCCCGCCGAGCCGCCGCAGCCGGTCGTCGACGACGACGGCGTCGAGCGGCGCCCGCCCGCCGCGCGCTGGGCCGACCAGTTCCCGCTCAGCACCAAGCTCGTCGTGCTCGTCGCGGCGCTCCTGCTGCTCGCGCTGCTCATCACCGGTGTCGCGACGACGTCGCTCCTGCGCGCCGTCCTCGTCGGCAACGTCGACGACCAGCTGCGCGCGCAGAGCGCCACCACGCTCGACCTCCAGACGCTCGTCGCGCGGCAGCGCGCCGGCGAGGAGTCCGCCGTTCCCACGGACTACGCGCTCCTCCTGTCGACGGGCGTGCCGGGCCAGGTGACCGTCCTCGCCGCCCCGGCCGTCGGCAGTCCCGAGGTCGGCGACGTCGACCTCGAGGAGGCCCGCGAGCGCGACCGGGAGCCGTACCGGGCCGAGGGCACGGACGGCAGCGACTGGCGCGTCGTCTCGGTGCCCGTGACGTGGCGGCCGACGGGCGAGGATCTCGTGCTCTCCATCGGCTACCCGCTGGGCAGCGTCGACGCCGCCGTGGCCCGCACCCGGGCGCTCTTCTGGCTCGTCGCCCTCGCCGTGCTCGTCGCCG
Source organism: Pseudokineococcus marinus (assembly GCF_013004605.1). Taxonomy (GTDB): domain Bacteria; phylum Actinomycetota; class Actinomycetes; order Actinomycetales; family Quadrisphaeraceae; genus Pseudokineococcus; species Pseudokineococcus marinus. The sequence goes on along the minus strand of NZ_JABEMA010000044.1, from coordinate 1,350 downwards.
CGGCGCTCGCCGGGCGGGTCGCGGTCCGCCGCTCGCTGCGGCCCCTGCGGGAGGTCGAGGCCGTCGCGGTGGCCTACGGCGCCGGCGACACGAGCCGGCGGGTGCCCGACGCGTGGCCGGGCACGGAGGTGGGCCGCCTCGGCGGCGCCGTCAACGCCATGCTGGAGCGGATCGAGAGCGCCCTCGCCGCGCGCGAGGCCTCCGAGGCGCGCATGCGCCGCTTCGTCGCGGACGCCAGCCACGAGCTGCGGACGCCGCTCGCGACCATCCGCGGGTTCGCCGAGCTGCACCGGCAGGGCGCCGTCCGCGACCCCGAGCAGGTCGGGGCCGCCTTCGGCCGCATCGAGACGGAGTCGGCGCGCCTCGGCTCGCTCGTCGAGGACCTCCTGGCCCTCACCCGCCTCGACGAGCAGCGGCCCCTGCGCCGGGACCCCGTCGACCTCCTCGTCATCGCGGGCGACGCCGTGCACGACCTGCGCGCGCTCGCCCCGGACCGGCCGGCGCGCCTCGTCGGGCTGGACGGCTCGCCCGCGCCCGCCCCGGCGCCGGTGACGGGCGACGACGCCCGTCTGCGGCAGGTGCTCACCAACCTCGTCGGCAACGCCGTCCGACACACGCCCGCCGGCACGCCGCTGGAGATCGGGGTGGGCGTGCGCCGCCACGAGGGCGGCGCCTGGGCCACGTGGCAGGTCGTCGACCACGGCGCCGGCATCCCGCCCGAGGAGGCCGAGCGCGTCTTCGAGCGCTTCTACCGCTCGGACGCCTCGCGCACCCGCGGCACCGGGGGCGGCAGCGGGCTCGGCCTCGCCATCGTGGCCGCGCTCGTGCGGGCGCACGGCGGCGCCGCCCGCGTCGTGGCGACACCGGGCGGGGGGACCACCGTCGAGGTCGCCCTGCCCGCCGAGGAGCGGGCCGACGAGCTCCCCGAGGCCGACGACCACGAGACCCTCGACCTCGACGGCCCCGACGTCCCGGAGCAGGCCGACCCGGCGCGCCGGGGTTCATAGGGAACGTCCAGGCTGCGTCCTGGGTGCGTGCACCCGCGGGGTCTCTACTGGGTCCATCGCCCGGGGCGCCCTGCCGCCGGGCCGCGCTCCAGCCGCAGGAGGACGACGTGACCCACTCGACCCAGCACCGCCACGGCACCGACGACGGCGCCTCCGAGCCCTACGGCCGCCCGACCCCCGGCCACGACGCCCACGGCCGCGACCCGTACGGCCGCGTCCCCGACGACCGCACCGGGGCCCCCTCCGACCGCTACGCGGGGACGCCGGCCGGCGGCCGCCCGACCGACGGGGGCGCCGGCAGCCCCTGGCCGGGCGGGACCGACGACCGCGGTGCGGCCGGCCG
>NZ_JABEMA010000439.1 GCF_013004605.1 Pseudokineococcus marinus | reverse complement strand
CGGCCCCCGCGCGGGGCCGCGGGCGCGCACCGGCGCGACCCGTGCGACGTCCGGGCCAGCGCGCCCGGGCGAGGCGGAGACACCGGCGCTGGGGACCCCTCGGCGCCCGACCACGCTGGAGGAGCCATGGCGAACCGCCCCAACCCCATCGAGCTGCAGAAGCACCTGTCGGGCCTGGACTACCCGGCCGGCAAAGACGCCATCGTCAAGAAGGCCGAGGACAGCGGCGCCCCCGACGACGTGCTCGAGGCGCTCCGCGGCATCCCGGACCGTGAGTACGAGGGCCCGAGCGGCGTCAGCTCCGCCTTCTCCGACCAGGCCTGAGAGCCCGCGTGAACGACCTGACCTCGACCGCCCCGGTGACGACCCGCCCCGACCCGCCGCGGCGGGCGGTCGTCACCGGGGCGGCCGGCTTCCTCGGCAGCCACCTCGTCGAGGAGCTGCTCTCCCGCGGCACCGAGGTCGTGGGCCTCGACAGCTTCCTCACGGGGACGCCGGCCAACCTCGCGCACGTCGTCGAGCACCCCGGCCTGCGGCTCGTGCGGTGCGACATCACCGACTACGTGCACGTGCCGGGCGACGTCGACCTCGTCCTGCACTTCGCGTCGCCGGCCTCGCCGGTGGACTACCTCAAGCTGCCCATCGAGACGCTCAAGGTCGGCTCGATCGGCACCATGCACGCCCTCGGGCTCGCCAAGGACAAGGGCGCCCGCTTCGTGCTCGCGTCCACCTCCGAGGTCTACGGCGACCCGCAGGTGCACCCGCAGCCCGAGGAGTACTGGGGCCACGTCAACCCCGTCGGTCCGCGCGGCGTCTACGACGAGGCCAAGCGCTACGCCGAGGCCCTGACGACGGCGTACCGCACCTCCCACGGCGTCGACACGGGCATCGTGCGGATCTTCAACACCTTCGGCCCGCGGATGCGGCCGCACGACGGGCGGGCCATCCCCACCTTCGTGCGGCAGGCGCTCGCCGGGGAGCCCGTCACGGTGGCGGGCGACGGCCTGCAGACGCGTTCCGTCTGCTACGTCGACGACCTCGTCCGCGGCATCCTCCTGCTCGCCTCCTCCGGCCACGCCGGGCCGGTGAACATCGGCAACCCGCACGAGCTGACCGTGCGGCGCATCGCCGAGGACGTCATCGCCGCCACCGGGTCCTCGTCCGAGCTGGCCTTCGTCGGGCGCCCGGTCGACGACCCGCAGGTCCGGCGACCCGACACGCGCCTCGCGGCCGAGGCGCTCGGGTGGGCGCCGGAGGTCGCGTGGGAGGACGGGCTCGCCCGCACCGTCGCGTGGTTCCGCGAGGCCCTCGCGGACGGCGGCACGGGCTCTCCCACGACGGGGGCCCGTGACGGCGCCGGCAGCGTGCCCGCCGGAGCGGTGCCCGCGGGCGCCTGAGCGGCGGTGCCCCTCCTCGAGCGGCTGGCCACCGCCCTGGCGGACGCGTTCCTCCAGGTCGGGGTCCCCGTGGCCGTGCTCGTGGCCGCCTTCGGGTGGCTGCAGGTGCGCCACGGGGACCGGCTGCTCGACCTCCTCGCCCGCCGCGCGCGCTGGGCGCCGACCGTGGGCGCGCTGCTCGGCGTCTCGCCCGGCTGCGCCGGCGCGATCCTCGTCGTCCCCCTCTTCCTGCGCGGCACCGTCTCCTTCGGGACGGTCGTCGCCGCCCTCGTCGCGACGATGGGCGACTCCTCCTGGGTGATCATCGCCGGCGAGCCCGTGACCGCCCTCGTCGTCCACGCCGTGCTCCTCGTGACCGGCGTCGTCACGGGCTACGTCGTCGACGCCGTGGGCCTCGGGCCCTCGCCGGAGGACCTCGCCGCCGAGCGGGCGGTGCCCGCCGTGCGTCGGGCCGTCGCGACGACGAGCGGTGGCCCGTGGCGCCGTCTCGCCCTCCGCGCGGGCCCGGGTGGCGGGCCGGCGCCGCCGTCGGCGTCCGAGCCGTCGCCCC
>NZ_JABEMA010000438.1 GCF_013004605.1 Pseudokineococcus marinus | reverse complement strand
GGCGCAGGAGCGGGCAGCACGCCCTCGGGGGCGGCGGAGGACGACGCCCCCGGCGTGCAGGCCCTGCTGCGCGCCCCGGCGGCGCAGCGCCTCGCCCTCGCCGACGCGCTGCGCGCCGCGCGGGCCGTGACGTCGGCGCGGCGGGAGCCGGCCGTGCGGGTCGTCGTCGACCCCCTCGACCCGCTCGAGGGCTGGTGAGGAGCCCGGGCGGGGCGACCGCGCCCGCGGGAGCCGGTCGGCGCGGAGCCTAGGATCGCCTGCGCTCCTCCTGCCGTCGTCGAAGGGCCCCGCTCGTGGCCGTCCAGCCCGTCCGCCTGTTCGGCGACCCCGTCCTGCGCCGTCGTGCCGACGAGGTCGTCGACTTCGACCGCGAGCTGGCGCAGCTCGTCACCGACCTCGAGCACACGATGCTCGAGCAGCGGGGCGCGGGCCTCGCGGCCCCCCAGATCGGTGTCTCGCTGCGGGTCTTCACCTACCACGTCGACGGCGTGCTGGGGCACCTCGTCAACCCGCGGCTGCAGCTGTCGGAGGAGTGCCAGGACGGCGACGAGGGCTGCCTGAGCTTCCCCGGCGTCTTCGCGAGCACGCGCCGCAGCCTCCACGTCGTGGCCCACGGGCAGGACCTCCACGGCGAGGACGTCGTCCTGCAGGGCAGCGAGCTGCTGGCCCGCGCCATCCAGCACGAGACCGACCACCTCGACGGGGTCCTCTTCATCGACCGGATGGAGCGCGAGGAGCGCAAGCTCGCGATGAAGGCGATCCGGGAGGCGGCCTGGGCGGCGGGGGAGCCGGCGCCGGTGGTGCGCACGAGCCCGCACGCCACCTTCGGCCGGGCGACCTGAGCCGTGCGCGTCGTCCTCGCCGGGACCCCCGCGCCGGCCGTCCCGTCCCTGCGCTCCCTCCTCGCCTCCTCGCACGAGGTCGTCGCCGTCCTCACCCGCCCCGACGCCCGCGCCGGGCGCGGACGTCGCGCCGTCACCAGCCCCGTCAAGGAGCTCGCGCTCGAGGCGGGCCTGCCCGTGCTGGCGCCCGAGCGGCCGGGGGACGAGGCCTTCCTCGCCGATCTCGCCGACCTGGCCCCCGACTGCGTGCCCGTCGTCGCCTACGGCGCGCTCGTGCCGCGCCGCGCGCTCGACGTGCCCCGCCACGGATGGGTCAACCTCCACTTCAGCCTCCTGCCGCGCTGGCGCGGCGCCGCGCCGGTGCAGCACGCCGTCCTCGCGGGCGACCCCGTGACGGGTGCCTGCGCGTTCCGCCTCGAGGAGGGCCTGGACACCGGTCCGGTGCTCGGGTCCCTCGAGGAGCCGGTGGGACCGCGGGACACGGCGGGGGACCTGCTCGAGCGCCTGGCGCCGGCGGGCGCTGACCTGCTCGTCGGCGTCCTCGACGCGCTCGAGGCCGGGACCGCGCACGCCGTCCCGCAGCCGGCGGACGGCGTCACCCTCGCCCCCAAGCTGCGCCCCGACGACGCGCGCGTGCGGTGGGAGGACGACGCGACGGAGGTGGACCGCCGCGTGCGCGGGTGCACCCCCGCCCCGGGGGCGTGGACGACCTTCCGCGGGGAGCGGCTGAGGCTGCGGCCCCTGGAGCCGGCGCCCGACGCCGCGGGGGCGCCGCTGGCGCCGGGAGCGCTGCGGGTCATCCGCGGCGGGGTGCTCGTGGGCACGGGCACCGGGCCGGTCGTGCTGGGCGAGGTCCAGCCGGCCGGTAAGCGCGCCATGGCGGCGCAGGACTGGGCCCGGGGCGTCCGTCCCGCCGACGACGAGGTGCTGGGAGCAGACGCGTGAGCGACGACGAGAGCGGCACCGGGACGGGAGCCGGGGCGGGACCCGGTCGGGGCGGGCGCGGACGGGGCGGTGGGACCGGTGGTGGTCGCCCGCGCAGCCCGGGCGGTGCCGGCGGCGGTGGTCCGCGCGGGGGCGCACCCGGCGGTGGGCCTCGCGGTGGTGGGC
>NZ_JABEMA010000437.1 GCF_013004605.1 Pseudokineococcus marinus | reverse complement strand
GGTCGCGGGCTCACGTCCGGCCCCGGGTGCGACGAGGGCCGCCGTCCCGGGGAGGGACGGCGGCCCTGGTCGCGCCGCCGGCGCCGACGGGTGCCCTCACGTGCGCGACGGCGCCGGGACGCGGGGGCGCCGCGTCAGCTGAAGGAGTCGCCGCAGGCGCAGGAGCTGCCGGCGTTGGGGTTGTCGATCGTGAACCCCTGCTTCTCGATGGTGTCGGCGAAGTCGATCGTCGCGCCGTCGAGGTAGGGCACGCTCATGCGGTCGACGACGACCTCGACGCCGTCGTAGTCGCGGACGGCGTCGCCGTCGAGCGTGCGCTCGTCGAAGTAGAGCTGGTAGATGAGGCCGGAGCAGCCGCCCGGCTGCACGGCCACGCGCAGGCGCAGGTCGTCGCGGCCCTCCTGGTCGAGGAGGCTGCGCACCTTCTCGACGGCGGGCGTGCTCAGCTCGACGCCGTGGGTCTTCGCGGGCGCCGTGGCGGGCTCGGTCGGCGTCGTGGTCTCCGAGGTCTGCGTGCTCATGTGTGCCTCCGCACTGCGGGCGCCGCGGCGCCGGGGTGTCGAGCTCTCGGGAGAGCGGGTACGTGGGCGCCAACGGCGCCGGTCGCCGGTCTGTTCCGACGACCCGAGGGTAGACGCCGCCGCGCGGGGCGGTGAGGCGCGGCGGCGCCGTGGTGGGCGGGGCGCCGCTACGCCTGGCCGGCGAGGCGGGCGAGCAGGAGGGTCTCCGCCGTGCAGGCGCCCTCGAGCACGCGCAGCGACAGCGACTCGTCGACCCCGTGGGCCCGTGTGTCCGGGTCCTCCACGCCCGTCACGAGCACCGTGGCGCCGGGCAGGACGTCGAGCAGCTCCGCGACCACCGGGATCGAGCCCCCCATCCCCTGGTGGGCCACCGTCGCGCCGTCCCAGGCCGTCGTGAGGGCCCAGTCCGCCGCCGCGAGGACGGCGGCGTCGCCGGCGCTCGCGCCGTCGAAGGGGCGGCCCGAGCCGAGCCGCCGCACCTCGAGGTGCGCTCCGAAGGGCGTGGTGGCCCGCAGGTGGGCGGTGACGAGGCGCTCGGCCTCGTCGACGTCCTGGCCGGGCGCCAGGCGGACCGACAGCTTGGCCCGCGCCGACGCGGCCAGCGTGTTGCTCGCGTCCGCCATCGGCGTGGCGTCCGTCGCCACGACCGTGGCGGACGGCCGCGACCACGTCCGCGCCAGCAGGCTGCCGCGGCCGACCAGCGCGACGCCCTCGAGCACCCCGGCGTCGGCGCGCAGCTCCGCCTCCGTCCGGGGCAGGTCGGCCGCCTCGCCGCGCACGAGACCCTCGACGGCGAGGTCGCCCTCGTCGTCCCAGAGCCGGGCCAGCAGCACCGTCAGCGCCGTCGTCGCGTCCGGCACCAGGCCGCCGTAGAGGCCCGAGTGCAGCGGGTGGTCGAGCGTGCGCACGCCCACCTCGAGCTCGAGCAGGCCCCGCAGGCTCGTCGTCAGCGAGGGGCGGTCGACCGACCAGTTGTCGGAGTCGGCGACGACGACGACGTCGGCGGCGAGCCGGTCCCCGTGGGTCGCCAGGAGGTCGGGCAGCGACGGCGAGCCCGACTCCTCCTCCCCCTCGACGAGCACGACGACACCGACCCCCTCCTGCGGCCCCCACGCCGGCAGCAGGGCGCGCAGCGCCGTCACGTGCGCCATGACGCCGGCCTTGTCGTCGGCGGTGCCGCGGCCGTAGAGCCGGCCGTCCCGCTCGGCCGGCTCGAAGGCCGGCGACGTCCAGGCCTCGGCGCGCCCGGGCGGCTGGACGTCGTGGTGGGCGTAGAGGAGGACCGTCGGCGCCCCGGCGGGGGCGGGTCGGCGGGCCAGGACGGCCGGTGCGCCCGGCGAGCCGTCGGCGCACCGCGCCCGCAGCACCTCCACCTCCGGCATCCCG
>NZ_JABEMA010000436.1 GCF_013004605.1 Pseudokineococcus marinus | reverse complement strand
CGACGACGCGGGCCACCGCACCCGTCCCGCGCTCGAGGCGGTCGGCGGGCCGCGCCCCGTCGGGGTCGGTCGCACCGGCGCGGGCGGAGGGGGCGGGGGGAGCGGGGTCGGCTGCGGCCACGGGACCTCCGGACGTGGGGAGGGCCCCGACCACCACGGGCGCCCGTCGTCGGGGCGACCCGGACGGGTCACCTCAGCGACCCGGGAGGGTAGTCCCGTTTCGACCCGACCGCCGACCTGCTGGATACTGGTCACGATCACGCCCACAGGAAGGGGATCCGCAGATGGCGGCCATGAAGCCGAGGACAGGTGACGGCCCGCTCGAGGTCGTGAAGGAGGGCCGCGGCATCGTCTTGCGCATGCCCCTGGAGGGCGGCGGGCGCCTCGTCGTCGAGATGACGCCCGACGAGGCCAAGGGCCTCGGCGACGCGATCGGCTCGGCGGTCGGCTGACCCGGCACCACCCGCGAGAGCTCGACCGGCGCGCCGCACCGCGCGGGGCTGAGGGAGACGATGGTCGAGCGCTCGCCCGAGGAGCTGCTCCTCGCGACCCTGGCCGCCGTCGCCCCCGGCACGGAGCTGCGCGACGGGCTCGAGCGCATCCTGCGGGGGCGCACCGGCGCCCTCGTCGTCCTGGGGCACGACAAGGTCGTCGAGTCCCTGTGCAGCGGCGGCTTCACCCTCGACGTCGACTTCTCGGCCACCCGGCTGCGGGAGCTGGCCAAGATGGACGGCGCCATCGTGCTCGACGCGGGCGCCAGCAAGATCCTGCGCGCGGCCGTGCAGCTCGTGCCCGACCCGACGATCGAGACCTCCGAGTCGGGCACCCGGCACCGCACGGCGGAGCGGGTGGCCAAGCAGACCCGCATGCCGGTGATCTCCGTGAGCGCCTCGATGCGCATCGTGGCGCTGTACGTCGCCGACCGGCGCTTCGTCCTCGAGGGCTCGGCGGCCATCCTCGGCCGCGCGGAGCAGGCCCTCGCGACGCTCGAGCGCTACAAGTCCCGCCTCGACGAGGTCGCGGGCACGCTGTCCGCGCTGGAGATCGAGGACCTCGTCACCGTCCGCGACGTCGCCGCCGTCGTCCAGCGCCAGGAGATGGTGCGACGCATCTCCGAGGAGATCGCCGGGTACGTCGTCGAGCTCGGCTCCGACGGGCGCCTGCTGTCCCTGCAGCTCGAGGAGCTCATCGGCGGCATCGGCCCCGACCAGGAGCTCGTGCTGCGCGACTACACCGACCCCGAGCGCCTGGGGGCGTCCGTGCCGGAGGTGCTCGCCGACCTCGCGCGGCTCGAGTCCACCGAGCTCGTCGACCTCGCGCACGTCTCGCGGGCGCTGTCGCTCACGGGCGGCGGGGAGAACCTCGACAGCGCCATCAGCCCCCGGGGCTTCCGCCTGCTGCACAAGATCCCCCGCCTGCCGGGCGCCATCGTCGAGCGCCTCGTCCAGCACTTCGACGGGCTGCAGCAGCTGCTCGCCGCGGGCATCGACGACCTCATGGCCGTCGAGGGCGTCGGCGACCAGCGGGCTCGCGCCGTCCGCGAGGGCCTGTCCCGCCTGGCCGAGTCGAGCATCCTCGAGCGGTACGTCTGAGCACCGACGTCCGACGCCCAGTGCACGGGGCCACGGAGCACGGAGCCACGGAGCACGGGGCCACCGGGGACGGGGCCAGCGAGCCGGTCGCGGTGGCGCCGGAGGTGCTCCACCGGCGGGTGCTCGCCTGGTACGAGGTCGCCGCGCGGGACCTGCCGTGGCGCGCGGCGGACCGGGACGCCTGGGGCGTCCTCGTCAGCGAGGTGATGCTCCAGCAGACGCCGGTGGCGCGGGTCCTGCCGGCCTGGCGGCGCTGGCTCGAGCGCTGGCCCACCCCGGCGGCCCTCGCCGCCGACCCGCCCGGGGAGGCCGTGCGGGCGTGGGACCGGCTCGGCTACCCGCGGCGGGCGCTGCGCCTGCACGCCGC
>NZ_JABEMA010000435.1 GCF_013004605.1 Pseudokineococcus marinus | reverse complement strand
GGACGACGGTCACCCGGCCATCCTGCCGCCCCGCGCCCCGCCGGCCGGGTCGTCGACGGGTGGGTCGTCGCCGGCCGGGTCGTCGACGGGTGGGGCGTCGGCGGGTGGGGCGTCGGCGGGCGGGGCGAACGAGGTGCGGCGGACCACCCGCCGCAGGCCGGCGAGGACCGCGGGACCGGCGAGGAGGACCCCGACGGCCGTGGTGACCGCGCGGCCGACGTCCCAGCCCAGCGAGGTGAGGGCCGAGTAGAGCAGGAGCCGGCCGAGGTTGTCCCCGAGCGGGGCGCCCGCCACGTAGGACGCGCCCGTGCCCGCGGTCGCCAGGGGCCACCCCCAGAGGTTCATGAGCAGGCCGAAGCCCAGGGCGGCGACGACGGCGTACCCGGTGAGCAGCGCCACCTCGGCCCGCCCGCGCGGTCGGCGGGGCAGCAGCCCGGCGCCCAGCCCCACCCATCCCGCGGCGACCATCTGGAACGGCAGCCACGGCCCCACCCCCGCCGTCAGCACGGCCGAGGCGAGCAGCGACGTGCAGCCGAGGACGAAGCCGAAGCCCGGGCCGAGCACCCGCCCGGCGAGCACGAGGAGGAAGAAGACGGTCTCGACGCCGACGAGGCCGGCCCCGAGGGCCCGCAGGCCCGCGTTGACGGCCGACAGCACGCCGAGCAGCGCGAGCGCGGAGACCTCGATGCCGCCGTCGGCGAGCTCGGCGAGGACGACGGCGAGGACGAGCGGCAGGAGGAGGGCGAAGAGCAGCGGGGCGCCCGCGCTGCCCGCCAGCGCGGCGCCGGCGGGCACGAGCAGCGGCCAGGCGAACATCAGCAGCCCGGCGACGGAGGCGAGCGCCAGCACGAGGGCCGAGCGCGGGCGCAGCCGCACCGCGGCAGGGCGCGGGGCGGCGGGACGACGGGCGGCGGGGCGACGGCTGGCGGGACGGGGCCCTGCGTCTCGGGGCCCTGCGTCTCGGGGCCCTGCGTCTCGGGGCCCTGCCTCTCGGGACTCCGTGCGGCGCGGCGCGCGCCTCACGACGTGCCCCTCACGACGTCCCCCTCGGGGACCTCCTCGCCGGCGAGCGCGGCCCGCACCTCGTCGGGCACCAGCCACGGCTCGGGAGCCAGGACCTTGGCGGTCTGGGGCGCGAAGGCGGGCGAGGAGGCGACGACCTCGGCGGTCGGGCCGTCGGCGACCACACGGCCCTGGGCCAGGACGACGACCCGGTCGGCCGCCGCCGCGACGAGCTCGACGTCGTGGGTGGCGAGCACGACGGCGCGGCCCTCGGCGGCGAGCGCGCGCACGGCCTCGCCGACGCGCCGCTTGGCGCCCTCGTCGAGGCCCCGCGTCGGCTCGTCGAGCAGGACGACGCGCGGCGCCGCCGCGAGCTGGACGGCGAGCACGAGCGCGAGGCGCTGCCCCTCGGACAGGTCGCGCGGGTGCCGGTCGTCCGGGACACCGGGCGAGACCTCGTCGAGCAGGGCCCGGCAGGTGCCGGACGGACGGCCCGACTCGGCGTCCGCCTGCGCGCACTCGGCGGCCACGCTGCCGAGGTAGAGCAGGTCGCCCGGCGTCTGGGGCACGAGGCCGACGAGGGCGCGCGCGGCCGCGGGCGCCAGCGCCCCGGGGTCGCGGCGGCCCTCGGCGTCGGGTCCGTCGACGGGTCGCCGACCCGGCCGGAGGAGGTCGCGCAGCCCGGGGCGGACGCGCCCGGACGCGTCCGCCCCGGCGCCCGCCGCCCCGAGCACGCGCACGTCGCCGCCCGACCGGGGGCCCGAGCCCTGCCACGCCCACAGCAGCGACGACTTCCCGGAGCCGTTGCGACCCATGAGGGCCACGACCTCCCCGGCCGCGAGGTCGAGGTCCACCCCCGCGACGGCGCGCACGGCCCCCGAGCCGCGGCCGTGGACGACCGCGAGGCCGCGCGAGCGCAGGAGGGGCGGGCCGTCGTC
>NZ_JABEMA010000434.1 GCF_013004605.1 Pseudokineococcus marinus | reverse complement strand
CCTCGCCGCCGCGCGGCGGCGGGGCCAGGCGGCGCGAGGGCACGGGCGGGCGCGGGGCGTCGCCCTCGGGGACGAGGGGGTCGGCGAGGGCGAGGTCGACGTGGGCCGGCCCCGGCCGCCCGGGCGGCCCCGCGGGCTCGCCGTCCTCGCCCAGCGGGGGCAGGCCGCGGGCGGCGTCGGCCGCGGCGGCCACGGCGCGGGCCCACGCGGCGGCGGCGGCGCCGAGGTCCTCCCCCGGCGGCGGCGCGGGGAGGTCCACCGCCAGGCGCACCGCCGCCCCGAAGAGCCCGGCCTGCAGCTCGCTCGTCTGGTTGGCCCACGTGCCCCGCAGCGCGTGCGGGCGGTCCGCCGTCAGCACGAGGAGGGGGACGCCGCCGTGGTGGGCCTCCAGCACCGCGGGGTGGAGGTTCGCGACGGCCGTGCCCGACGTCGTCACCACGGCCGCGGGGACGCCGGTGGCCCGCCCGGCGCCCAGGGCCGTGAAGGCGGCGGCCCGCTCGTCGGTGCGGACGTGGACGACGAGGTCGCCCGCCCGCTCGGCGTCGGCGAGCGCGTACGCCAGCGGCGCCGAGCGCGAGCCCGGGCACAGGACGACGTGCCGCACGCCCCGGGAGACGAGCGCGGCCACGGCGGCGACGGCGCAGGTCTGGGCAGGGTGGGGCACCGCCCCATCCTGGGCGCTCGGAGACCGCGGTGCCGCCCGGGACCGCCCGAGGACGCCCCGGGCCCGGCGGGCTGCGAGCATCGGCGGGTGCGAGCGGCCTCGGGGGGAGAGCGGGACGCCCCCCGTGCACCCGGTCGGGGGGGCGCCGCCCGGCGCGCGGTCCGGGCCGTCCGCGCGGTCCCCTGGTGGCGCTGGGCCGCCGTCGCCGGGCTGACGGCCGCGGCGGGCGGGGCGCTCGAGCTCGCGGGGGTGCCCTCGGGCGTCCTCTTCGCCGGCCTCGTCGTCGGCGTCGTGGCCGCCCTGACGGGCCTCGCGGGCGACGACCCCCGAGGCCCCCGCGCGGTGCCCCGGCCGCTCGCGCTGGCCGCGCAGGCGGTCCTCGGGGTGCTCATCGGGACCCTGGTGCAGCCGGAGACCCTCACGGGCCTGGCAGCCGACTGGCTGCCCGTCCTCGTCGTCACGGTGCTCACGCTCGTCGTCAGCCTCGCGGCCGGCCTGCTGCTGGGCCGCCACCGCGACGTCGACCCGCTCACCGGCACCTTCGCCCTGACGGCCGGCGGCGCCTCGGGCCTCGTCGCCATCGCCGGCGACCTGGGCGCGGACCAGCGGCTCGTCGCCGTCGTGCAGTACCTGCGCGTCCTCGTCATCACGGGGTCGCTCCCCCTCGTGCTGCTCGTGACCGGCGTCGGCACCGGGTCCGGGCGGGGGGCGGTGGACGCGGCGGAGGGGCCCTGGTGGGCCGGGCTGCTGCTCGTCGCCGTCGTCGGCCCGGTCGGCACCCTCCTGGGGCGGGTGTCCCGGGTGCCGGCGGGCACGCTCCTCGGCCCTCTCGTGCTGGCGGCCGTGGTCGGCGGGCTCGGGCTCTCCGCCGGCGCGCAGGTGCCCGGGGCGCTCGTCCAGGTGGCCTACGGGGCCATCGGGCTGCAGGCCGGCCTGTCCTTCACGCGCGGGACGGTGGCCGTCGTCCGCCGGGTGCTGCCCGCGGCGCTGCTCCTCATCGTCGCCGTCATCGCGGCGTGCGCCGGGCTGGGCCTCCTGCTCTCGGCCCTGACGGGCGCGAGCCTGCTCGACGGCTACCTCGCGACGACGCCGGGCGGGCTGTACGCCGTCCTCGCGGCGTCCCTGTCCACCGGCTCGGACGTGACCTTCGTCCTCGCCGTCCAGGTGGCCCGGCTGCTCGTCATGCTCGTGGCGGCGCCCGCCATCAGCCGCGGGCTGGCGCGGCGGCGGACGCCAGGAGGGCGTGGGCCCGCCGCAGGCG
>NZ_JABEMA010000433.1 GCF_013004605.1 Pseudokineococcus marinus | reverse complement strand
CGAGCGGCGCGAGCGTCCGCCGCCGTCCCCGCCGTCCCGCTCGGCGTCGCCCTGCTCCTGGCCGCCGCCGCGGCGCCCGCCGCGGGCGCCGGCGTCGTCGCCGCCCTTCCCGGTGAGCGGCTCCTCGTGGAGGAGCACGCCCCGGCCGCCGCAGTGCTCGCACGGCTCGCTGAAGACGTCGATGAGGCCCTGCCCCACCCGCTTGCGGGTCATCTGCACCAGGCCCAGCGAGGTGACCTCGGCGACCTGGTGCTTGGTGCGGTCGCGCCCGAGGCACTCGACGAGGCGCCGCAGGACGAGGTCGCGGTTGCTCTCGAGGACCATGTCGATGAAGTCGACGACGATGATGCCGCCGATGTCGCGCAGGCGGAGCTGGCGCACGACCTCCTCGGCGGCCTCGAGGTTGTTGCGGGTGACGGTCTCCTCGAGGTTGCCGCCGGCGCCCGTGAACTTGCCCGTGTTGACGTCGACGACCGTCATCGCCTCGGTGCGGTCGATGACGAGCGACCCGCCGCTCGGCAGCCACACCTTGCGGTCGAGCGCCTTCGCGATCTGCTCGTCGACCCGGTAGGTGGCGAACACGTCGGCGTCCTCGGAGCGCACGACCCGGTCGGCGAGGTCGGGGGCCACGCCGCCGACGTACTCGCTGACGACCGCGTACGCGTCGTCGCCCTCGACCACGAGGCGGGTGAAGTCCTCGTTGAAGACGTCGCGGACCACCTTGACGGCGAGGTCGGGCTCCGTCGAGAGCGCGTTCGGCGCGGCGACCGACGTCGAGCGGCGCTCGATCGAGGCCCACTGCTCCTGCAGGCGCTCGACGTCGCGGCGCAGCTCCTCCTCGCTCGCGCCCTCGGCCGCCGTACGGACGATGACGCCGGCGCCCTCGGGCACCACGGCCTTGAGGATCTTCTTGAGGCGCGCCCGCTCGACGTCGGGGAGCTTGCGGCTGATGCCCGTCATCGAGCCGTGGGGCACGTAGACGAGGTAGCGGCCGGGCAGCGAGACCTGGCTCGTGAGGCGGGCGCCCTTGTGGCCCACCGGGTCCTTGGTCACCTGGACGAGCACCGGGTCGCCGGCCTTGAGCGCCAGCTCGATGCGGCGCGGCTGGCCCTGCAGGCCCGCGGCGTCCCAGTCGACCTCGCCGGCGTAGAGGACGGCGTTGCGCCCGCGGCCCACGTCGACGAAGGCGGCCTCCATGCTCGGGAGGACGTTCTGCACCTTCCCCAGGTAGACGTTGCCCACCATGGAGGTCTGCGTGCGCCGGGCGACGTAGTGCTCGGCGAGCACGCCGTCCTCGAGCACGGCGATCTGCGTCCGGTCGCCGCGCTCGCGCACGACCATGACCCGCTCGACGCTCTCGCGCCGCGCGAGGAACTCCGCCTCGGTGACGATCGGCCGGCGGCGCCCGCCGTCGCGCCCGTCGCGACGGCGCTGGCGCTTGGCCTCGAGGCGGGTGGACCCCTTGAGGCCCGTCACCTCCTCCTCGGCGCGGCGGCGCTGGCGGTCGTCCTCGGAGCCCGCACCGCCGTCCGCGTCCCCGCCCGAGCCGCTGCGACGGCGACGACGACGGCGACGGCTCGAGCCGCCCTGCTCGTCACCCTGCTCCGCGTCGTCACGGGACTGGTCGGTGCCGTCACGGGACTGGTCGCCCTCGCCGCCGGGAGCGTCGTCGGCCCGCTCGCCCTGGTCGGCGTCACCGGCGTCCTGCTCCGCGGAGCGCTCCGCGCCGACCTCGTCGCCGGTGCCCTGCTCGTCGTCGCCGCCGGAGCGGCGCTTGCGTCCGCGACCGCCGCGACGGCGACGGCGACGACCCCCGTCGTCGCCCTGCTCGTCGTCGGTCCCGGCGCCGCCACGGTCCTCGACCTGCTCGTCGGCCCCCTCGTCGGCGCCCTCGTCGCGCTGCTGCGCCGTCGCGCCGTCGTCGACGGGCTCGCCCCCGGCGTCGGCGCGCCCGGCCGCGGCGTCGTCACCCC
>NZ_JABEMA010000432.1 GCF_013004605.1 Pseudokineococcus marinus | reverse complement strand
GGCCCGGCCGGCGGCGCTCAGGCCCGCGACCGCGGCGGCGGTGCGGTCGAGGGTGCGGACGGGCGAGGCGGGCAGCCCGCTCCGGGAGCGGGACGGCGCGCGGCCCGGTGCGGTGGCGGCGGTGACGGTCATGGCGCTCACGGGGTCCTCCTGCGGCTCAGCCGGTGTGACGCGAGCGACAGTGCACGACGCGTGTCACCCGGTGGTTGCGGAGTGTTTCGGGCGTGTGACGCGCCGCAGCCCGGGGTCACGCAGAGGCACGGAGCACGGACCCGCCCCGGTGAGCGGCCGGTCTCAGCCCAGCACGGGCGCCCACGTGCCGGCGAGGACGGCGGCGGCGGTCGCGGCCCCGGCCACGGCGGCGCAGACGGCGACCACGCCCGCGTCGCGCGCGGCGAAGGAGCTCGTGCGCGCCCAGGTGCGCCCGGCGCCCGGCACCCCGAAGCCGCGGGCCTCCATGGCGAGCGCGAGCCGGGTGGCGCGGCGCAGGGCGATGACGAGGAGCGCCAGGACCTGGCCGGACACGACGCGGGTGCCCGCGAGGGGGCCGCGCGCGTCGCCGAGGCCCCGCGCCCGGCGGGCCATCGCGAGCGTGCGCCACTCGACGACGAGCAGCCCCACGAGGCGCAGGCCGGCCAGGCCGCCCAGGACGAACCGGTGGGGCAGGCGCAGCCGCTGGGCGAGCCCGTCGGCGAGGTCGGTGGGGTCGGTGGCGAGGAGGAGCACGACGCCGGGGATGCCCACGGCGAGCACCCGCAGCGTGATCGCGGCGCCGAGCCCCAGCGAGCCCTCGGTGACGGTGAGGGGCCCGATCCCCACGAGCACGGCGCCGGCGTCGCGGCCGATGACGGCGGTGACGAGGCCGGCGGGCACGCTCGCGAGGAGCACGGGCAGCAGCCGCACGAGCAGCGGGCGGGGCGCCAGACCGGCGAGGGGCAGGAGGCACAGCTCGAGGACCAGCGCGACGGCCGCGCTGACGACGTCGACCGTGAGGAGCAGGGCGGCGGCCACGAGCAGCCCGCCGAGCAGGGTGGCCAGCGGGTTCGCCCGGGTGAGCGGCGTCGACCGCAGGCCCCCGGCGAGCCCGCCGAGCGTCGTCGTCCCCGCGGTGGGCGCCGGAGCACCGGTCGCGGAGCTGCCGGTCGCGGGGGCGCCGCTCACGTCCGCCCCCGGCCGAGGAGCCGCCGCAGCCCCGAGGCGCTGCGGCGCTCGTCCTCCCGCGGCGCGAGCGGCACCGCCGGGTCCGGCGGCGCGAGGTGGTGGACCCGGGCGCCGAGGGCGCCGACGAGCTCGGCGTCGTGGGTGACGGCGAGCAGGGCCGCCCCGCCGTCGACGAGCTCGCGGAGGAGCTCGACGAGGCCGGCCCACGTCAGCGCGTCCTGCCCGAAGGTCGGCTCGTCGAGGACGACGACGCGCGGCCCGACGGCGAGGGCCGTGGCCACGGACAGCCGGCGCTTCTCGCCGCCGGAGAGGGTGAAGGGGTGGGCGCGCGCCAGCGCGGTGAGGCCGAGGCGCTCCAGCAGCTCGTCGGTGCGGCGGCGGACCTCCGCCTCGGGCCGGCCGAGCAGGCGGGGGCCGTGCGCCAGCTCGCCCTCGACCGTCGCCGCGACGAGCTGGTGCTCCGGGTCCTGGAAGACGGTGCCGACCCTGCGGAGCAGGTCGCGCGAGCGCCAGCGCCAGGGGGCGGTGCCGAGCGCTGGGCCGGGTCCGTTGTTCGGGTCGTGGTCTCCCACGAGGTCCGGGGACGCGCGGACCGCGCCGCCGACCGGCTCCAGCAGCCCCGCGAGCGTCAGCGCGAGCGTCGTCTTGCCCGCGCCGTTGGGGCCGGTGAGCGCCGTGGCCGAGCCGGCGGGCAGCGCGAGGTCGGCGGAGCGCACGGCCACCGGGCCGCCCGGGCGGGCGCACGCCAGCGCGCGGGCGGCGAGCAGCTCC
>NZ_JABEMA010000431.1 GCF_013004605.1 Pseudokineococcus marinus | reverse complement strand
CCCCGGGTCCACCGCGACGTCGGGGTCGCCCTCCGCCACCGGGGCCGGCTCGGGGCTCAGTGGCCGGAGCCGGCGCGGGCGTCGTGGGGCGCGTCGTGCGGCCCCTCGTGCATCCCGTCGCGGTCGGGGTGGCGCGTGCTGACGCTGCGGAAGGCGTAGGTCAGCAGGAGCAGCGCGATGAGCACGCCGAAGGCGATGAGCCCGAAGTAGAACGAGGGGAAGGGCAGCTCGTTGACGATCTCGTGGTGCTCGCCCTCGGCCTCGGAGGCGAGGACGAGGGCGGCCCCCATGACGGAGCTCAGCATGGTCGGGTCTCCTCCCGGGGGGCGGGCGACGGTCCGGGCGGGCCGCCGCACGCGCATCCTGCCACGGCGGCCGCGGCCGGCCGCCCGGCGCCCGGGCGTCTCACGCGCGCACGTGCCCGTCCCCGGTGACGACCCAGCGCGTCGTCGTCAGCTCGGCGAGGCCCATGGGCCCGCGCGCGTGGAGCTTCTGCGTCGAGATGCCGACCTCGGCGCCGAGGCCGAGCTGGGCGCCGTCGGTGAAGCGCGTCGAGGCGTTGACCATGACGGCCGCCGAGTCGACCTCCGCGGCGAAGCGCTCCGCCACGGCGAGGTCCCGGGTGACCACGGCCTCCGTGTGCTGGGTCGACCACCGGTCGATGTGCGCGAGCGCCGCGTCGAGGTCGGGGACCACCGCGACGGCCAGCTCGAGCGCGAGGTACTCGGTGGCCCAGTCCTCGTCGGTGGCGGGCTCCACCTCGACGCCGTCGAGGCCCTCGGCGGCCGCGCGGACGGCGTCGTCGCCGTGGAGCCGGACGCCCTCGGCGCTCATGGCGGTGAGCAGGGCCGGCAGGAAGGCGCCCGCGACGGCGGCGTGGACGAGCACCGTCTCGGCGGTGTTGCAGGTGCTCGTGCGCTGCGTCTTGCTGTTGAGGGCCACCGCGAGGGCGACGTCGAGGTCGGCGGCGGCGTCGACGTAGACGTGGCAGTTGCCCGTGCCGGTCTCGATGACGGGGACCGTGGAGGAGCGCACCACCTCGGCGATGAGGCCCGCTCCCCCGCGCGGGACGAGCACGTCGACGAGCCCCCGGGCGCGCAGGAGGTGGCGCACGCCCTCGCGGCCGTGCTCGTCGACGGTGCTGACGAGGTCGGCGGGCAGGCCGGACGCGGCGAGCGCCTCGCGGACGACCTCGACGACGACGGCGTTGGTCTCACGGGCCGCCGAGCCGCCCCGCAGCACCACCGCGTTGCCGCTCTTGAGCGCCAGGGAGGCGGCGTCGACCGTGACGTTGGGGCGGGCCTCGTAGACGACGGCGACGACGCCCATCGGCACGCGCAGCTGCCGCAGGCGCAGCCCGTTCGGCAGGGTCTGCCCGCGCACGACCTCGCCCACCGGGTCCGGCAGCGCGGCGACGTCGCGGACGGCGCCGGCGATGGCGGCGAGGCGACCCGCGTCCAGGCGCAGGCGGTCCAGGAGGTTGGCGGGCAGGCCCTCCGCGGCGCCGCGCTCCAGGTCGCGGGCGTTGGCCGCCTCGACCCGGGGGGCCTGGGCGACGAGCGCGTCGGCGACGGCCAGGAGGGCGGCGTCCTTGGTGGCCCGCGTCGCCGTGGCGAGGGCCTTGCTGGCGACCCGGGCGGCGCGGCACACGTCGAGGACGGCCTCCCGGACGGCGTCCTGGCCGGCGGGCGGCTCCTCGACCTCGCCGGCGCGGGCGGAGGTCGGCGCGTCCACGGTCGCGGTCATGCGCCGAGGGTAGGCGCCCGCGGGCCGGGGCTCACGGGGCTCTCGCAGGGCGGGCGGTCCTCGCAGGGCGGGCGGTCCTCGCCGGGGGGCCGGCCCTCCAGGACGGCCGGTCCTGGTGGCCCCTCCCGCGCGCGGCTCCGGCGGCCGCGGCGGGTGCTCAGGC
>NZ_JABEMA010000430.1 GCF_013004605.1 Pseudokineococcus marinus | reverse complement strand
GGCCCGAGCGGACGCGGCGCATGGGCGCCTTCGCCGCCCGCCGTCGCGGCCGGCCCGGCGGGGGAGGCGGCGCCCCCGCGGGCTGACGCGGGGCGGTGCCCGTCGACGCGCGCGCCCGTCCTCCGCCTGCGGGGAGATGAGCCTCAAGTCCGTTCCGCGGCCCGCCGATGCGGACCTCGAGGCGCGGCCCCGCGAGGGGGCCGGGCGGCCGCGGGCCCGTCGACGGGCGCCGGGACAGGAGCGAGCAGTGCGACCGACGACCGTGGTGCCCACCGGCGTGGAGCGCCGCTTCGGCGAGGACGAGGTGATCGTCACCAAGACCGACCTGCAGGGGCGGCTCACCTACGCCAACGACGTCTTCCTGCGCGTCTCGGCCTACCCCGAGGAGGCCATGCTCGGGCAGCCGCACAGCATGATCCGCCACCCCGAGATGCCGCGCTGCGTCTTCCGCCTGCTCTGGGACACCCTCCGCGAGGGCCGCGAGCTCTTCGCCTACGTCATCAACCTGGCCGGCGACGGCGCGCACTACTGGGTGCTGGCGCACGTGACGCCGAGCCGCGGCGCGGACGGCACCGTCATCGGCTACCACTCCAACCGGCGCCTGCCGAGCGCCAGCGCGCTCGCCGAGATCCGCCCTCTGTACGCCCGGCTCCTGCAGGAGGAGGCGCGCCACGCGCGCCCCGCCGACGCCATCGCCGCGTCGACCCGTCTCCTCGAGGCCGAGCTGGCCGAGCGCGGCCTGGACTACGACCGCTTCCTGTGGAGCCTCGCCGGCTCGGCGCGGACGGCGCCCGCCGCCCGCGCGGCCCTGGGGAGCGCGGCGTGAGGGGGCTGGGCGCGAGAGGCCTGGGCCGCGGTGGCCGGGCGGCCTCGTCGCCGACCCCCGACGCCTCCACCGCCTCCGCCGCCGCCGTCCAGGAGATGCTGCGCGTCTGCCGCCTCGTGGCGGCCGGCGACCTCGAGGCCCGCGTCCGGCACGTGCCCGGCACCGAGGACGACGCCGACCTCGTCCTCCTGCGCCACGAGCTCAACCGCTTCATCGACCGCACGGACGCCTACGTCCGCGAGTCGGCCGCCTCCCTCGAGGCGGCCAGCGAGGGCCGGTTCCACCGGCAGTTCCTCCTCACCGGCATGCCCGGCGCCTTCGCCGGGGGCGCCCGCACGATCGACGGCGCCCGCGAGTCCATGGCCGCCGCGGCGGCGCGGGCGCAGGAGGTGGCCGACGCCCGGCTCCACCTCGCCGACGAGTTCGAGGCGACCGTCATGTCGGTCTCCCAGACCGTGGCGGCCGCCGCCACCGAGCTCAGCGCGTCCGCGGCGAGCCTGTCCGGCTCCGCCGCCCTCGCCGTCCGCGAGGCCGAGGACGCGCGCGACGCCGTCGGGCAGCTCGAGCAGTCCTCGCAGCAGATCCAGCAGGTCGTCACCCTCATCTCGCAGGTGGCGGGCCAGACCCGGCTGCTCGCCCTCAACGCCACCATCGAGGCCGCCCGGGCGGGGGCGGCGGGCCGCGGCTTCGCCGTCGTCGCCTCCGAGGTCAAGCAGCTGGCCGACCAGACCTTCGGCGCCACCGACGAGGTCACCGCCCAGGTCGACGCCGTCCAGTCCGTCGCCGCGACGAGCACCTCGGTGATGTCGCGCATCAGCGACACGGTCCGCGAGATGGACGCCATGGTCGAGGGCGTCTCCGTCGCGGTCGACGGCGGCCCGCACGGCGCGGCGGCCGACGGCGCCCAGGGCCTGTCCCAGCTCGCCGAGGTCCTCCGGGCGGAGGTCGCCCGCTTCCTCGCCGTCCTGCGCCAGGGCTGATGCCCCGGCGCTGAGTCTCGGGGGCTGAGTCTCGGGCGCCTGGGTCTCGGGCGCTGAGTCTCGAGCGCTGGGTCTCGGGGGCTGGGTCTCGGGCGCTGGGGCTCGGGGGCCGAGCCGCGCGCCGCCCCCGTCCCTCCCGGCGCCCCTCCCGCCCTCGTCGGGGGCCGGGAGGGGCGCC
>NZ_JABEMA010000043.1 GCF_013004605.1 Pseudokineococcus marinus | reverse complement strand
CCCGCCGGCGGCGGGGCGAGCGCCGGTGACGACGCGGGCCTGGCCGGCGGCACCGCCGCCGCGCTGGGCGCGGTCGGCGGCGGCCTGTCGGACGACCCCGACTGGTACCGCAAGGCGGTCTTCTACGAGGTCCTCGTCCGCGCCTTCGCCGACTCCAACGGCTCGGGCTCCGGCGACTTCACCGGGCTCATCGGCCGGCTGGACTACCTGCAGTGGCTGGGCGTCGACTGCCTGTGGCTGCCGCCCTTCTACGCCTCGCCCCTGCGCGACGGCGGGTACGACATCTCCGACTACTACTCGGTGCTGCCGGAGTTCGGCACGCTCGCCGACTTCACCGAGCTGGTGCAGCAGGCGCACAGCCGGGGCATCCGCATCGTCACCGACCTCGTGATGAACCACACGAGCGACGCGCACCCGTGGTTCCAGGCGAGCCGCAGCGACCCCGAGGGGCCCTACGGCGACTTCTACGTCTGGAGCGACACGACCGAGCGCTACGAGGACGCCCGGATCATCTTCGTCGACACCGAGACGTCGAACTGGACCTTCGACCCGGTGCGCCGCCAGTACTTCTGGCACCGCTTCTTCTCCCACCAGCCGGACCTCAACTTCGAGAACCCGGCCGTGGCCGAGGCGATGTTCGACGTCGTCCGCTTCTGGCTCGACCTCGGCATCGACGGCTTCCGCCTCGACGCCGTGCCCTACCTCTTCGAGGAGGAGGGCACCAACTGCGAGAACCTCCCGCGCACCCACGAGTTCCTCAAGGAGCTGCGGCGGATGGTCGACCGGGAGTTCCCCGGCCGGATCCTCCTCGCCGAGGCCAACCAGCCGCCGGAGGACGTCGTCGCCTACTACGGCGAGGACGACGACCCCGAGTGCCACATGTGCTTCCACTTCCCGGTGATGCCGCGGCTCTACTCCTCGGTGCGCGAGGGTCGCGCGGCGCCCGTCCTGGACACGCTGGCCGACACCCCGGACATCCCGCGCGGCGGCCAGTGGGGCACCTTCCTGCGCAACCACGACGAGCTCACCCTCGAGATGGTCTCCACCGAGGAGCGCGCCGCCATGTACGGCTGGTACGCGCCCGACCCGCGCATGCGCGCCAACATCGGCATCCGCCGGCGGCTGGCGCCGCTCGTCGACGGCTCGCGGGCCGAGATCGAGCTGCTCCACGCGCTGCTGCTCTCGCTGCCCGGCTCGCCGTGCCTCTACTACGGCGACGAGATCGGCATGGGCGACAACATCTGGCTGGAGGACCGCGACGCCGTCCGCACGCCGATGCAGTGGACGCCCGACCGCAACGCGGGCTTCAGCACGGCCGACCCGGGCAAGCTCTACCTGCCGACGGTCCAGTCGCTCGTCTACAGCTACGGGGCCGTCAACGTCGAGGCGTCGCTCGCGACGTCGTCCTCGCTGCTGCACTGGGTGCGCGCGGTCCTCGCGCTGCGCAAGGAGCACCCCGTCTTCGGCCTCGGCGACTACGTGCCGCTGCACGCCGACAACCCCGCGGTGCTGGCCTTCCTGCGCGTCCTCGACGCCGGGTCGGCCCCGCCCGGCACGGCGCCCGAGACCGTCCTGTGCGTGGCCAACATGGCGGCGACCCCGCAGGCCAGCGCGCTGCGCCTGCCCGGCCACGAGGGCCAGGAGCTGCGCGACCTGTTCGGCGGCAGCGGCTTCCCCCGCGTCGGCGAGGACGGCACGCTGCCGGTGACCCTCGGGGCCCGGGACTTCCTCTGGCTCTCGGTGGTGGACCGGTGAGCGCCGCGAGCGCCCCGGACGCCCTGCCGGAGGCCGAGCTGCTCGAGCTGCTGCGCTCCTGGGCGCCGCAGCAGCGCTGGTACCCGGCCAAGGGCCGCGACGCCGTGCTCGAGCTCCTCGGGGTCGTCCCGCTGGAGGCCCCGGCGGGCGCGGCCGGGGGCCCGGCGGACTGCTCGCTGCACGTCGTCGCCGTGCGCACCGACGAGGGCGCCGCCGTCGTGCAGGTGCCGCTCGCGGTGCGCCCCGCCCCCCGCGAAGACGCGCCCGACGCCTCCCTCGTGGGGCGGCTCGCCGACGGCCACGCGGTCTACGACGGACCGGCCGACCCGACGTGCGTGGCCGCGCTGCTGGCGCTCATGGCGGGCGGGACGACGACCGCCGGCGCCCCCGACGGCGGAGCCGTCACGGCCAGCACCGACGGCGGAGCCGTCACGGCCGGCACCGACGGCGGAGCCGGCGCGGCCAGCACCGCCGGCGGAACCGGCGCGGCCAGCACCACCGTCACGGCCGCGGGCGCGGCCGGCGCGACGGGCACCCTGGCCCCGGGGGCGTCGCTCGACCCCTCGGCGACCTCCCGCGTGCTCGGCGGGGAGCAGTCGAACACCAGCGTCGTCGTCGGCGCCGACGGTCCCGAGCCGGCCATCCTCAAGGTCTTCCGCGTCCTGTCGCCGGGCGAGAACCCCGACGTCGTCGTCGCGGCGGCGCTCTGGGGCGCGGGCGTCCCGCAGGTGGCACGGCCGCTGGGCTGGGTCACGGGGGCGTGGACCGACGCGGACGGCACCCCCGTCACGGGTCACCTCGCGGTCGTCAGCGAGTTCCTCACCGGCGCCCAGGACGCCTGGCGCGAGGCCTGCCGGGCCGTCGAGGACGGGACGTCCTTCGCGGAGGGGGCGCGCACGCTCGGCCGCGCGACCGCCGAGGTGCACCGCGCCCTGGCCGACGCCTTCGGCCGCACCCCCGTCACCGAGGAGGGCCGTGGCGCCCTCGTCGAGGGGCTGCGCGAGCGCGTGCGCTGGGCCCTGCGATCCGCGCCAGCGCTGGCGCCGCACCGCGCGGCCCTCGAGGCGCACGCGGCCTCGCTGGCCGACCTGCCGCCGGCCGAGGAGCTGCCCCCGCTGCAGCGGGTGCACGGCGACTACCACCTCGGCCAGGTGCTCTCGGTGCCCGGCCGAGGCTGGGTCGTCCTGGACTTCGAGGGCGAGCCCCTGCGCCCCCTCTCCGAGCGGGTGCGCCCCGACGTCGCCGTCCGCGACGTCGTCGGGATGCTCCGCTCGCTCGACTACGCCGGGGCGCACGTCGCCGCCGGCCGCCGCGACGAGGCGCTCGCCGCCCGCGCCGCCGCCTGGACGGCCGAGGCCGTCGACGCCTTCCTCGCCGGCGTCGCCGAGGTGGACGACGACCCGCGCGCCGCTCCCGGCACCGCTCTGTCCCGGGCCCTGCTGCTCGACAAGGCGCTGTACGAGGTCGTGTACGAGACCCAGCAGCGCCCGCAGTGGCTGCCCGTCCCCCTGGGGGCCGTCGAGCGCCTGCTCGGCGAGGCCCCCACCGACTCCCCCGAGGAGACCGCAGTGGACGACACCACCTCCCCCGCCGGGGCGACCGGCGCACCGCAGACCGCGTCGCGCCGTCCCGTGGACGGCGGCGCCCTCGACGCCGTCGCGCACGGCGCCCATCCCTTCCCCCACGACGTCCTGGGCCCGCACCCGCACGACGGCGCCGTCACCGTCCGCGTGCGGCGGCCCTTCGCCGAGCGCGTCGCCGTCACGACCGCGGCCGGGCGCACCGAGCTCGAGCACGAGCACGACGGCGTCTGGGCCGGCGTGCTGCCCGTGGCCGAGGTCCCCGACTACCGCGTCGAGTCGACGTGGCCGGGCGGCGGCACCGACGTCTCGGACGACCCGTACCGCTTCTGGCCGACGCTCGGCGAGGTCGACCTCCACCTCATCGGGGAGGGCCGCCACGAGCAGCTGTGGACGGTGCTCGGCGCGCGCGTCCTGCACTACCCCAGCGAGCTCGGCGACGTCACCGGCACGTCGTTCTCCGTGTGGGCCCCCCACGCGCGCGGCGTCCGCGTCGTCGGCGGCTTCAACCACTGGGACGGGCGCTCGCACGCGATGCGCTCGCTCGGGTCGAGCGGTGTCTGGGAGCTCTTCGTCCCGGGCGTCCGCGGCGGCGAGGTCTACAAGCTCGAGATCCAGGGCCAGGACGGCGTGTGGCGCCAGAAGGCCGACCCCATGGCCCGCCAGACGGAGGTGCCGCCGGCCACCGGCTCGGTCGTGGCCGAGTCCTCCTACACCTGGTCGGACGACGCCTGGCTGGCCGAGCGCGCCGCCCGGGACCCGCACTCCGGCCCCATGAGCGTCTACGAGGTGCACCTCGGCTCGTGGCGCCAGGGGCTGTCCTACACCGAGCTCGCCGAGCAGCTGGTCGGGCACGTGACGGCGCTGGGCTTCACGCACGTCGAGCTGCTCCCGGTGGCCGAGCACCCCTTCGGCGGGTCGTGGGGCTACCAGGTCACCTCGTACTACGCGCCGACGTCGCGCTTCGGCTCCCCCGACGAGTTCCGCCACCTCGTCGACGCCCTGCACGCGGCGGGCATCGGCGTCATCGTCGACTGGGTGCCCGGGCACTTCCCCAAGGACGAGTTCGCGCTGGCCCGCTTCGACGGCGAGCCGCTCTACGAGCACCCCGACCCCCGCAAGGGCGAGCACGTCGAGTGGGGCACGCTCGTGCCCGACTACGGCCGCCCCGAGGTGCGCAACTTCTTCGTGGCGAACGCCGTGTACTGGCTCGAGGAGTTCCACGTCGACGGCCTGCGGGTCGACGCCGTCGCCTCGATGCTCTACCTCGACTACTCGCGCACCGAGTGGGTGCCGAACCGCCACGGCGGCCGTGAGCACCTCGAGGCCATCGAGATGCTGCAGGAGTTCAACGCGGTGGCCTACCGCCGCGTCCCCGGCATCGTGACGATCGCCGAGGAGTCGACGGCGTGGCCGGGCGTCACCCGCCCCACCGACGCCGGCGGCCTGGGCTTCGGGCTGAAGTGGAACATGGGCTGGATGCACGACAGCCTCGACTACGTCGGCGAGGACCCGATGCACCGGGTCCACCACCACCACAAGCTGACGTTCTCGCTGGTCTACGCCTTCTCCGAGCAGTACGTGCTGCCCATCAGCCACGACGAGGTCGTGTACGGCAAGGGCTCCCTGCTGCGGAAGATGCCGGGCGACCGCTGGCAGCAGCTGGCGAACGTGCGGGCCTACCTGGCCTTCATGTGGGCCCACCCGGGCAAGCAGCTCCTCTTCATGGGCTCGGAGTTCGCCCAGGACGCCGAGTGGGGCGAGTCCCGCAGCCTCGACTGGTGGCACCTCGACGACCCGGGCCACCTGGGCGTGCAGAAGCTCGTCACCGAGCTCAACGCCCTGTACCGGGCGCACCCCCAGCTGTGGGAGCGCGACTTCGACGGCAGCGGCTTCGAGTGGCTCGACGCCGACGACGCGGGGCGCAACACCGTCTCGTTCGTGCGCCGGGACGCGGCGGGCCGCCCGCTCGTGGCGGTCGTCAACTTCGCCGGGCAGCCCCACGAGGGCTACCGGGTCGCCCTGCCGCAGGGCGGCGCCTGGCGCCAGGTCCTCAGCACCGACGACGTCGAGTTCGGCGGCTCGGGCGTGACGAACACCGGCCCGGTGCGGGCCGAGGACGTGACGTGGAACGGGCGGCCGGCGTCCGCCGAGCTGCGCGTCCCCCCGCTGGGCGCCGTGTGGCTCGTGCCGGACGACGAGAGCGAGCGCCTCGCGGTCGACGCCACAGGCTCGACCTCCTCGGCGTCGTCCTGACCGCTCAGGACCCGTCGCAGCGCCCCCCGCGGACCTCGACGTCCGCGGGGGGCGCTGCCGTCCCGGGGGTGGGGCCGGGGGTGGACCCGGGGGAGGGCGTGGTGGACCTGGGCGACCTCACGGGACGCGGCGCCACCGACCCTGCGCGGCTCGTCGATCTCGTCCGGCAGGAGGGCGCGGGAGCGGCGCGCGTCCAGGCGGTGCACGCGGTCGAGGACGCGGCGACGGCCTGGGCGGCGGCGCGGGCGGGCCTGCGCCGGGAGGGCGTCCTGCGCGGTGTGCCCGGCCCGTCGGGCGTCCGCGACCTCGCCGTCGTGGCGCGCGTCGCCGGCGACCCCGACCCGGACGTCGACGCCCTGCCGGCGATCGTGCCACTCTTCCCGGTCTCCCTCGTCTCCGCGGGAGTCGTCCTGCGCGACGGCGCGGGCCGGGTGCTGCTCCTGCGCACGTCCTACAAGGTGCCGTGGGAGGTGCCCGGCGGCGTGCTCGAGGACGGCGAGGGCCTGCGCGCCGGGGCGGCCCGCGAGGCGCGGGAGGAGCTGGGCCTCGACCTCTCCCCCGGGCGCCTGCTCGTCCTCGACCGCCGCGGTGGCGACGACCGCCAGCCCGAGCGGCTGCTCGCGCTCCTCGACGGCGGCGTCCACGACGAGGACCTGCCCGCCCGCTGCCGCTTCCTCGACGGCGAGGTCCTCGAGGCCGTCTGGTGCGACAGGGCGGAGGTGCGCGCCCGCACCGGGCCCGGGCTCGCCACCCGCGTCGAGGCGGCCCTCGACCGCCTGGCGTCGGGCGACCCCTCGACAGCCCTGCTCGCGGACGGCGCGCCGGAGGCCTGAGGCTCAGGCGCCGTCCGCGGCCCGGCGCATCGCCGCGAGGTCGAGCCGGCGCATGCCGAGCATCGCCGTCGTCGCGCGCTGCGCCCGCCCCGGGTCGGGGTCGCCGAGGAGCTCGCCGAGCCCGTCCGGCACCACCTGCCAGGAGACGCCGAAGCGGTCCTTGAGCCAGCCGCACTGCGACTCGACGCCGCCGCCGTCGAGGAGGGCCTCCCACACGCGGTCGGCCTCGGCCTGGTCGGGGCACCCCACGGCGAGGGAGAAGGCTTCCGTGGGCGGGAAGCCCGGCCCGCCGTTGAGGAGGACCACCCGCTGGCCGAGCAGCTCCAGCTCGACGGTGAGGACGCCGCCCGGGCCCGGCGTCCCCTCCGGCGCAGGGGTCGTCGCCAGCACGCGGGCGTCCGCGAAGACGGACGTGTACAGCTCGGCGGCCTCCTCCACGCGCCCGTCGAACCAGAGGGTGGGGGTGATCCTGCTCATCGCCACGGCGCGCTCCTCGACCTGCGACCGGGCGGGTCCCGGGCGTCGGGGAGGAAGACCGCGCGCAGCACCGGGGCTCATCGGTGCGACGGCCCCGCCGCGGTCGAGCAAGGGGCGACCGATGAGGACGGCCGTCGACGCCGGTCGGAGAGGCGCCCGGCACGAGGAGCGAGGCGCCCCACGGTCCTCACGCACCACCACCGCCCCTCCTCCACCCTCGCCGACACGACCTCCCACGTCGTCGACGGCCCCCTCGAGGACGTCCTCGACCAGGCACCGACAGCCGCCCCAGCGCCGGCGGCGCCGAAGCGCTCACCACCTCCGGCCCCCGAGACGGTCGCGACGACACCCCCACGCCGGCCTGACCGCACCGCTCGTCGATGACGTCCCGCCGGACCATCGCGTCCGCGAGTGACGGACACGCGGAGCTGAGCACGTGGAACCGACGCGCGTGGCACACCATCGGAGCATGAGCCTGTGCGCGTGCCGTCCAGACCCCCCTCTCGCCCCCGGCCGAGCCCGGGTGCGCCGATGAGGGCCCCGAGCTCCGCCGCCTGCCTGGCCGCCCAGGCCATCGCCTGGTACCAGACGCGTCTCTCGCCCCACAAGGGGTACGCGTGCGCGCACCGGGTCGCCCACGGCGGCGACTCCTGCTCACAGGCCGTCCGCCGCTCGGTGCTGGACCGCGGTCTCCCTGGAGCAGTGCTTCCCAGCCTCGCGCGTCTCGCGGCCTGCTGGCAGGCGGTAGCACTGCTCACCCCACATCAGCGGGTCCAGGGGGTCTGCTGCTGCGGTCCCGTCCCGATCCCCTTCCGCTTCGGTCGCCGGTGAGCGGGCACCACCGCCCACCGTCACAGCGGACGAGAGCGCGCGCCCGGCCTCGACCTGGACCCACCGCGGCAGGAGCGCCGTGGAGGATCGGGTGGTCCTGCTCCAGCTGCTCCAGCAGGCGACCCCTCGTCGGCGAACGCCCAGGTCGCAGGTCGCGGCAGCCGTACCGGCCCCCCGACGTCCCGTGCGCCCCGCCCGCTCGTCGTCCCGGTGACGGGGCGCGGTACGGACGGGGGACGGCGTCGCCGCTCAGCGGTGCGCCATCAAGGCCCGGGCGGTGGCGCTGTCGAGGACGAGGTCGGTGACGAGGCCGGCCGCGAGGGCGGCCGCGAGGGCGGGGACCTTGCCCGTGCCGGCGACGGCGCAGACCCGTCGCGGGATGCGCCGCAGCGCCGGTGGCGGCGGGCCGCTCGAGCGGGCGTTGAGCGGCACGCCCTCCCAGCTGCCGTCGCGGCGGAGGAAGACGGTGCAGACGTCGCCGACGACGTGCTCCTCGGCCAGGGACACGCGGTCGGCGTCGGTGAGGTACCCGGCCGTGTAGACGCGGCTGGGGACGCCGGCGGCCACCGTGCCGACGCCGAAGAGGGCGACGTCGCAGCGCTGCTGGAGCGCGAGCACGCCCCGCACGCTGCGCTCGCGCCACATCGCGCGGCGGGTCGCGACGGCGTCGAAGAAGGCGGGCACCGGGAACTGGTGCACCTCGGCCCCCCAGGCCGCGCCGAAGCGGTCGACGACCTCGCCCGCGTACCCGAGGCCGCTGCTGCGCGTGTTGGCGCCGCCGTTCAGCTGGACGACGTGGGCGTCCACCGTCGAGCGGGCGGTGAGGTGCCGGGCCACCGCGCTGGTCGTCGTGCCCCAGGCCACGCCGAGCACCATGCCGCTGCCCATGAGCTCGTCGAGGAGCCGGGCGGTGGCCGCGGCCGCGGCGTCGAGGCGGGCGAGGTCGGTGGCGCCGTCGGGCACCGGCTCCACGACCACGTCGACGCCGAAGCGCTCCCGCAGCCCGGCGGCCAGCCCCGCTGCACGTCCGTGCACGCTGCGGACCGTCACCTGCACGATGCCGGCGGCACGGGCGGCGTCGAGCATCCGCGAGACCGTG
Organism: Pseudokineococcus marinus; assembly: GCF_013004605.1. Classification (GTDB taxonomy): domain Bacteria; phylum Actinomycetota; class Actinomycetes; order Actinomycetales; family Quadrisphaeraceae; genus Pseudokineococcus; species Pseudokineococcus marinus. The sequence continues at coordinate 5,864 of NZ_JABEMA010000043.1, read as the reverse complement.
CTGCGCGAGACGCCCTCCTCACGGGCGATGACGTCCATGGTCACGCCGTCGTCCCAGTACCGGCGCGCGACCCGCTCGAGGTCCTCCTCGTCCGCCGCCACGCCCCGCCCCCCGCCGGTAGGGGCGCCCCCAGGCTGGGGACGCCGCTCGCCCAGTGTGCACGTCCGTGCAGACAGCGAGCCAGACGGCGGGCGCGGGAGCACGATCACCGGGACGGACGAGGACGCCGACGGGGCGCCCTCCCCCGACGCCCGCGAGCAGCGGGCAGGACCCGGAGGTCCCTCGACGATGAGCAGCACCACCCTCTCCGCCGCCACCCGCGCCGAGGCGCTCGAGCGGATGAGCACCGAGCAGCTGGACGTCCTCGTCGTCGGCGGGGGCGTCACCGGCGCCGGCGCCGCCCTCGACGCCGCCAGCCGCGGCCTGACGGTCGGCGTCCTCGAGCGCCGCGACTGGGCCGCGGGCACCTCCAGCCGGGCCAGCAAGCTCATCCACGGCGGCCTGCGCTACCTGGAGATGCTCGACTTCCACCTCGTCCACGAGGCCCTGCGCGAGCGCGGCCTGCTCGTGGACCGCCTGGCACCGCACCTCGTGCACCCCGTGCCGTTCATCTTCCCGCTCGAGAAGCACTGGCAGCGCGGCTACATCGGCTCCGGCATCGCGCTCTACGACGGCATGGCCGGCGTCTTCGGCCGCGGCGGCGGCAGCGGGAAGCGCACGGTCCCCCTGCACCGCCACCTCACCCGCGCCGGCATCCAGCGCCGCTTCCGCGGCTTCCGCCGCGACGCGGCCGTGGGCGGCATCCAGTACTGGGACGCCAAGGTCGACGACGCCCGCCTCGTCCACGTGCTCGTCCGCACCGCGGTCGGCCACGGGGCGCTCGCCGCCGCCCGCACCCAGGTCACCGGCTACCTCGAGGAGGGCGGCCGCGTCGTCGGCGTCCGCGCCGTCGACCTCGAGACCGGCCGCGAGCTCGAGGTGCGCGCCCGCCACGTCATCGGCGCCACGGGCGTGTGGACCGACGAGATCCAGGAGCTCTTCCGCACCCGCGGCCTCGAGGTGAAGGCCTCCAAGGGCGTCCACATCGTCGTCCCGAAGGACGCGGTGGACGGCGACTCGGGCCTCATCCTCCGCACGGAGAAGAGCGTCCTGTTCGTCATCCCCTGGGAGACGCACTGGGTGATCGGCACCACCGACACCCCGTGGGACCTCGACAAGGACCACCCCGTGGCCACGAGCGAGGACATCGAGTACCTCCTCGAGCACGCGAACGCCGTGCTGACGCGGCCCCTCACCCGGGACGACGTCATGGGCGTCTACACCGGCCTGCGCCCGCTGCTGCAGCCGACCGCCAAGGGCTCGCTCCCCGGCGAGGGCGGCGAGAAGGGGGGCAAGGGCGGCGGCGACCCGACGACCACGACGAAGGTCTCGCGGGAGCACACCGTCGCGACGCTGCGCCCGGGCCTCACCGTGGTCGCCGGCGGCAAGTACACGACGTACCGCGTCATGGCCCGCGACGTCGTCGACGCCGCCCTCGCCGACGCCGCCCCGGGCGACCGCCCCGCCGGGCCCTCGCTCACCGCGGACCTCCCGCTCGCCGGCGCCGAGGGCTACCCCGTGCGCTGGGCCCAGCGGCACCGCATCGCCGAGGAGCGCGGCTGGTCCCTCGAGCGGGTCGAGCACCTGCTCCACCGCTACGGCGGCGACGTCGACGAGGTGCTCGAGCTGGTCGACGCCGACCCCTCGCTCGGCGAGCCCCTCGAGGGCGCCCCCCACTACCTGCGCGCGGAGGCGCTCTACGCCGCCACGCACGAGGGCGCGCTGCACCTCGAGGACGTCCTGACGCGTCGCACGCGCCTGTCCTACGAGCAGGCCGACCGCGGCACCGCGAGCGCCCGGGCCGTCGCCGGCCTCATGGCCGGGGCCCTCGGGTGGGACGACGCCCGTGTCGAGGAGGAGGTCTCCTCCTACCTCGCCCGCGTCGAGGCCGAGCGCGCCGCCGAGGTCGAGACCGACGACGAGGCCGCCGAGCGCCGTCGCCTCGAGGCGCCCGACATCCGCCCCGACGTCCCCGTCGGGGGCTCGGCCGCCGCCTGAGCCCCCCGCACCGCCCTCCCCCGGCGGTCACCACCGCCTGGAGTCCTCCGCCTCTGCCCTCGCCGGGCCGCCCCGCGCCACCGTGGCGCGGGGCGGGCGGAGGCCCGCCGGTGCGACTGCACCCTTCCCTGACACCGCAGTCACGAGGAGATCCGCATGACACCGTCCCTGGCCGAGATCTTCCTCTCCGAGGTCCTCGGCACCGCCACGCTCACGCTGCTCGGCTGCGGCGTCGTGGCCAACGCGCTGCTCGCGAAGACCAAGGGCTTCGCCGGCGGGCCGCTCTTCATCAACTTCGGCTGGGGCCTCGCGGTCTTCGCCGGCGTCTACGTGGCCTACGCCTCGGGCGCCCACCTCAACCCGGCGGTGACCGTCGGGCTGCTCGTCTCCGGCAACGACTACGCCCCCGGCGTCTCGCCCGACCTCGTCAACACCCTCGTGTACTTCGCCGCCGAGATGGTCGGCGGCGCCCTGGGCGCCGTCGTCGTGTACCTGGCGTACAAGAAGCACTTCGACGCGACGGAGGACGGCGCCCTCAAGCTGGCCGTCTTCTCGACCGGGCCGGAGATCCGCCGCTACGGCTGGAACGTCGTCACCGAGGTCATCGGCACCTTCGTCCTCGTCTTCGTCATCCTCCTGTTCGGCAACACGCCCGCCCAGATCGGCCCGCTCGCCGTCGCCCTGCTCGTCGTCGGCATCGGCGCGTCCCTCGGCGGACCGACGGGCTACGCCATCAACCCGGCCCGCGACCTCGGGCCGCGCATCGCCCACGCCCTGCTGCCCATCCGCGGCAAGGGCTCCTCCGACTGGGCCTACGCGTGGGTCCCCGTCGTCGGTCCCGTCCTCGGCGGGATCCTCGCGGGCCTCGTGTACTACGCCATGCCCGTCATCCCGGCCTGACGGTCGACCACCGCACCCGACCCAGACCCCGTCCCGGAAAGGACACCGACGTCCCATGAGCGAGACCACCACCGGCTCCGGCAGCGCCCGCTACGTCGTCGCCATCGACCAGGGCACGACGAGCACCCGCGCCATCGTCTTCGACCACGCGGGGACCATCGTCTCCACCGGCCAGCTGGAGCACGAGCAGATCTTCCCGCGCGCCGGCTGGGTCGAGCACGACCCCAAGGAGATCTGGCGCAACACCCGCGAGGTCATCGGCCAGGCCCTCTCGCGCGCCGACGTCACCCGGCACGACGTCGCCGCCGTCGGCATCACCAACCAGCGCGAGACCACCGTCGTGTGGGACAAGAACACCGGCGAGCCGGTCTACAACGCCATCGTCTGGCAGGACGTGCGCACCCAGCCCATCGTCGACCGGCTCGCGGCCGACGGCGGCGTCGACCGCTTCCGCCAGGTCTGCGGGCTGCCGCTCAACCCCTACTTCGCCGGCACGAAGATCATGTGGATCCTCGAGAACGTCGAGGGCGCCCGCGAGCGCGCCGAGGCGGGCGACCTGCTCTTCGGCACGACCGACTCGTGGGTCGTGTGGAACCTCACCGGCGGCACGGACGGCGGCAAGCACCTCACCGACGTCACCAACGCCTCGCGGACGCTCTTCATGGACCTGAGGACGCTGCAGTGGGACGACGACGTGCTCGCCGCCATGGACATCCCCCGGGCGATGCTGCCGGAGATCCGCTCCTCCTCCGAGGTCTACGGCACCGTCGAGGCCTCGAACCTGCTGCGCGAGACGCCGATCGCGGGCATCCTCGGCGACCAGCAGGCCGCCACCTTCGGCCAGACGGCGTTCACCCCCGGTGGCGCCAAGAACACCTACGGCACGGGCAACTTCCTCATCGTCAACACCGGTGAGGACCTCGTCTTCAGCGACAACGGCCTGCTGACGACGATGGCCTACCGCCTCGGCGACGAGAAGCCGGTGTACGCGCTCGAGGGCGCCATCGCCGTCACGGGCTCGCTCGTGCAGTGGCTGCGCGACAACCTCGGGCTCATCTCCTCGGCGCCCGAGGTCGAGACCCTCGCCGCGACCGTCGAGGACAACGGCGGCGTGTACGTCGTGCCCGCCTTCTCGGGCCTCTTCGCGCCGTACTGGCGGGGAGACGCGCGCGGGGCGATCGTCGGCCTCACGCGGTACGTGACGAAGGCCCACATCGCCCGTGCGGCGCTGGAGGCCACCGCCTTCCAGACCCGCGAGGTGCTCGACGCCGCGAACGCCGACTCGGGCGTCCCGCTCGAGGAGCTGCGCGTGGACGGCGGCATGGTCGTCAACGACACGCTCATGCAGTTCCAGGCCGACGTCCTCGGCGTCCCGGTCGTGCGCCCCGTCGTCGCCGAGACCACGGCGCTCGGCGCCGCCTACGCGGCCGGCCTCGCGGTCGGCTTCTGGTCCGACCTCGACGAGGTCCGCGCCAACTGGGCCGAGGACAAGCGCTGGGAGCCGCAGATGGAGGAGGCCGAGCGCGAGCGCGTCCTGCGCCTGTGGAAGAAGGCCGTGACCCGGACCTTCGACTGGGTCGACGACGACGTGCGCTGACCCTCCCCCGCACGCACGAGCGCCCCGCACCGGTACCGGTGCGGGGCGCTCGTGCGTGAGGCCCGGCGGCGGACTTCGTAGCCTTCGTCCGTCCAGCGAGGCCCCCCGGGCGGACTTCGTAGCCTTCTTCCGTCGGGAGAGAGTCCGGCGGCGGACTTCGTCGCCTCCCTCCGCCGGGAGTGAGCCGCTCAGCCCGGGCCCGCGGCGGCGGGGCTCAGAAGAGGGCGCTGGCGAGGGCGCGGCGCGCCATCATGACGCGGGGGTCGGTGGCGCCGACGACCTCGAAGAGCTCGACGAGGCGCGCGCGCACCCGCTCTCGCTCGTCGCCGGAGGTGGTGCGGACCGTCTGCACCAGCCGGGCGAAGGCGTCCTCGACGTGCCCGCCCAGGACGTCGAGGTCGGCGACGAGCAGGGCCGCGTCGACGTCGTTGGGGTCCGCGGCGGCCGCGTCACGCGCCGCCTGGAGGTCGGCGCGCCCGGCGCGGCGCAGGAGCTCCACCTGGGCCAGGCCCACGCGGGCGTCCTCGTCGGCCGGGCTCTCGAGCAGCGCCCGGCGGTAGGCGTCCGCGGCCGCGTCGAGGTCGTCGCGCTCGATGGCGTCGAAGGCCTCCTGGTGCAGCGGCGGCAGCGGCGGCTCGGGCGCTTCCTCCTCGGCCGGGGCGCCGTCGACGTCGAGGCGGCCGGTGACGCCCTGCCGCGCGGCGAGGTCGAGCAGGGCGTCGAGGTACTGGCGCACCTGATCCTCGGGCAGGACCCCCTGGAAGAGCGGCACCGGCTGCCCGGCGACCACGGCCAAGACCGCGGGCACCGTCTCGACCTGGAAGGCCTGCGCGATCCGGGGGTGGCGGTCGGCGTCGACCTCCCCGAGGAGCCAGCGACCGGCGTCCGCGGCCGCCAGGCGGCGCAGCACGGCGGCGAGGTCGTCGGCGCCCTGGGCGCGCGACGACGACAGCGCGATGACGACGGGCACCTGGGTCGACTGCTCGACGACCTGCTGGAAGGACTCCTCCGTCACGGTGACGACGGCGGCCCCGGCGGGCGGCCCGCCCGCGGCTCCGCCGGCCGCCGCCTGCTGCTGCGGCCGGCCGAGCCCCGAGAGGTCGACGGCCCCCCGGAGGTTGAGGCCCGGAGAGGCCCCCGGGCCGCCGGGTCGCTGTCCGCTGCGCTGGCTCATCCCTGCTCGCCTCTCGTCGTGCTCGTCGTCTGGTGCTCGCCCGCGTCCGCGGCCGCCCGCCGGGCTCCGCACCGCCGGCCCCGGCCGGGGCGGCGG
>NZ_JABEMA010000429.1 GCF_013004605.1 Pseudokineococcus marinus | reverse complement strand
CACGACCTCTTCCGATCTCCGGACGCCGTCGGGCGCACGGCGGCGGCGCCGCTCACCGCGCGCCCCCGGGGACGCGCTGCTGCCCGCCGCGCACGCCGTCGGCGCCGGACCGGTGCGGCACCGCGTCGTCGGTGAGGGCGAGGTAGGCCTGCTCGAGGGAGCCGACCTCGCCGGCGAGCTCGAGGACCACGACACCGCTGCGGGCGGCCACCGCTCCGACCTCGTCACCCGGGACGCCGCGCACGTGGAGGACGCCCCCGCCCGCGTCGTCGACCACGGCGCCGCGCCCGCGCAGCGCCGCCGCCAGCACGTCCGGGCCGGAGGTCCGGACGCGGACGACACCTGCACCGCCGGAACGCTCCACGAGCTCCTCCAGGGTCGCGTCCGCGAGCAGGCGCCCACGCCCGATGACGACGACCCGGTCCGCGACGAGGGCCAGCTCGTGCATGAGGTGCGAGGACAGCAGCACGGTGCGGCCCTCGGCCGCCATCCGCCGCACCAGCCCGCGCACCCACAGGACGCCGTCGGCGTCCAGGCCGTTGACCGGCTCGTCGAGCACGAGGGCGGCCGGGTCGCCCAGCAGCGCCGCGGCGATGCCGAGCCGCTGGCCCATGCCGAGGGAGAAGGTGCGCACCCGCCGCCCCGCGACGCTCTCCAGACCCGTGAGACCGAGCACCTCGTCGACGCGGGCGCGGGGGATCCCGTGCGTGCGGGCCAGCGCCCGCAGGTGCCGCCGCGCGGTGAGACCGGGGTGGACGGACCGCGCGTCGAGCATCGTCCCCAGGGTGCGGAGGGGCGCGGGCAGCTCGGCGTAGCGGCACCCGCCGACGAGGACGGCGCCCGCCGTGGGCCGCTCGAGCCCCACGGCCACCCGCATCGTCGTCGACTTGCCCGCGCCGTTGGGGCCGAGGAAGCCCGTCACCTCGCCCGCCCGGGCGGTGAAGGACAGGTCGTCCACCGCCGTCGTCGTCCCGTAGCGCTTCGTCAGCGCCTGCACCTCGATCACGTCGTCCCCTCCGCTCCCGGAGCACCTCGCGTGCTCCTGCGGCGACGCTAGGGAGGCGCCCGTGGGCAGCGTCACCTCCGCGAGGACGAGGTCGCCCGCCCGCTCCTCCTCCTGCAGAAGGAGGAGTCACCCCTGCGGGTCGAGCCGGTAGCCCATGCCGCGCACGGTGGCGAGGCGGCCCGGGCCGAGCTTGCGACGGAGGTAGCCCACGTAGACGTCGACGACGTTCGAGCCCGGGTCGAAGTCGTAGCCCCAGACCCGCGAGAGCAGCTGCTCGCGGGTGAGCACCTGGCCGGGGTGGCGCAGGAAGGTCTCCGCCAGCCCGAACTCGCGTGCCGAGAGGTCCCTGCCCTCGCCGGCGACGGACAGCCGCCGGGTGCGCAGGTCCAGCTCGACGTCCCCGGCCCGCAGGCTCGTGGCCCCGGACTCGGGGCGGGACTCGCGCAGCCGGAGGCGGATGCGGGCCAGCAGCTCCTCGAAGCGGAAGGGCTTGGCCATGTAGTCGTCGGCCCCGCCCTCGAGCCCGGCCACGGTGTCGTCGACCGAGCCCCGGGCCGTGAGGACGACGACGGGCACGGTGCTGCCGCGCTCGCGCAGGCGCCGCAAGACCTCGAAGCCGTCGAGGACGGGCAGCCCGATGTCGAGGACGACGAGGGCGACGTCCCCGGTGAGCGCGTGGTCGAGGGCCGTGGCGCCGTCGCCGCACACCAGCGGGGTGAAGCCGGCCGAGCGCAGCCCCTTGGCGACGAAGGACGCGATGCGCGGCTCGTCCTCCGCGACGAGCACGACGCTCACGAGCGGCCCCCGCCGACCGCCGTGCCCCTCGAGCGGTGCGCACCGGCCGACCGCTCCTCGAGGTGCACCACGGGGACGCCGAGGGGTGGCGTCGGCGCGCCCGTCGCCGGCCCTGCCTGCGCCGGCGCGTCGGGCGCCGTCGCGTCGTCGGGAGCCGTCCGCAGCGGCAGCTCGAGCGCGAAGACGGCGCCG
>NZ_JABEMA010000428.1 GCF_013004605.1 Pseudokineococcus marinus | reverse complement strand
CGCCCCGCACGACGGCGCGGAAGCGCTCGGCGACCGCCCCCGGCCAGTCGCCCTCGCGGGCGAGGGCGTCGGCGCGCGCGCGGTGGTCCTCGGCGCTGCGGCGGTCGCCGGTGAAGACCTCGGCGGCGGCGGGCTCGGGGGCGCGCCGGCGGCGCACCACCTGGGCGCCGACCCGCAGCGCCACGAGGACGAGCACGACGAGGGCCGCGACGACGAGCGCGTCCACGGCCGGGCCGGCGTCCAGGTCGTCAGGGAGCAGCTCGAGCACGCGGTCACGCAGCCAGGTGAGGGCCCGCTGCAGCAGTCCGGGGCGCGCCTCGGTGTACACCGAGCCGCTCAGCTCGCGGACGAGCAGGTCCTGCGCCTCGTCGCGGCCGAGGTCCACGGGGGCCGGGACGGCCGCCAGCACGGCGTCCAGGGCGCCGCTCAGGACGTCGGCTCCGCGGCAGCCCGGGCCAGCTCGACGTCGAGGCCCTCCTGCCGGATGCGCAGGTCGGTGTAGAGCAGCGCCCGGACGGCCGAGACGAAGGGCTGCACGAGGACGCTGGCGACGGTCGAGAGCAGGAGGGTGATGAAGAGGGCCGCGGCGTCGGCGGCGCCGCCGCTGGCGGCCACCTGGATGACGCCGGCCACCAGGCCCGCCGGGACGACGAGCACGCTCGTCGCGATGGAGGACAGGACGAAGGTCAGCAGCAGCACGCCGAGGACGCGCCAGAAGGTGCCGCGCACCAGCCGGGTGCTGCGCCCGAGGGCGGAGACGACGCCGCGCCCCTCGAGCAGGAGCGCCACGGCGGCCAGCGACCACGACACCGTCAGCCAGACGGCCGCGGCGACGCCGAGGAGCGTCCCGAGCACGATGCCGATCACCCCGGCCGACGTGCTGCCCGTGAGGAGCAGCAGGGCGCCGAGGCCCGCCCCGAGCAGGACGAGGAGAGCGGGGACGACGCTCGTCAGCAGGGCGAGCCCGACGAGAGCGAGGACGCGCCCGCGCACGCGCCTCCACAGCTCGCCCGCCGGCACCTTGCGCCCGATGACCGACCCGCTGACGGACAGGACGAGGAGCCCGGTGAGGACGGTCGTCGCCACGAGGGAGACGACGCCGGTGACGGGGTCGACCCCCGCGAAGTCCAGGGCGCCGAACTCACCGCCCGGGCCGGCGGTGGCCTCCGCGGGCAGCGAGTCGTTGACGAAGGAGGCCAGCGCGCCGCCGAAGAGCGGCGTCAGGAGGAGCGAGATGACCGCGACGGCGCCGAAGACGACGGCGCTGACGCCGAGCATGACTCGCGGGTTGGCGCTGATGGCGCGGAAGCCCCCCTCGAGGAGCTCCAGCGCACCGAGGGGGCGCAGCGGCACGATGCCGGGCCGCTGCGGCGCGCTCCACGCGGCGCCGGCGCCGGGCGGCGGGCCCCAGCCGCCGGCGGGCGGTGGTCCGGACGGCTCGGGCTCGCGGGACGCGCCGACCGCCCAGCCCCCCGGCGCCGGGTCGGCCGGGCGGGTCTCACCGGGCCGGTCGGGGGTCCCGCCCGGAGTCGCCCAGCCCTGCTGATCGGTCATGCCCGCTGCGCCCCTGCCCTCGCCGTGGTCCTCGTGGCGGCGGGCTCCTCGTGCGCCCCACCTCGTGCGCGGATCTTCGCACGGAGGCCCGCGGCCACGGGGGACCGCCACAGGGCCACCCGAGCGATGGCACCGCCGACGTCCTCGTCGGCGAGCACGCGCGGCGACGGACGTCCCGCCGTGCGGGTGACCGGCCCGAGATCCTCGTCACTGCGTGACGGATGCCCCATCTGCCCCCTACCCTGATCGGGCGAGACAGCGGCGTCCGCTCCTGACCGACAGGTGTCGACGGCGTCCTCCGGGCCGCTGGTACGGAGGACGCACCCATGGACGGACGACCGAGCGCTGCTGCGCTCGCCCGCGTGCCGAGGCCCGCTCGCACGACCCCCGCGGACGCGGCGGCCGTCGCCGGCGCTCCGGCCGCGACGCCGACCCCGGCCCC
>NZ_JABEMA010000427.1 GCF_013004605.1 Pseudokineococcus marinus | reverse complement strand
CCGACGGTGCTGCGCGGCACGACCGGCGGCGGCAGCGCGCTCCACGCGCCCTCGGCGGTGACGAGGACGGCGCCGCGGGCGCCGAGGGTCACGAGGACGGCACCGACGCCACGGGCGACGAGGGCGCGGGCCGCGCGCGCGGCGGCGCGGGGGTCGGCCTCCAGGGCGTCGCCGTCCTCGCCGACGAGCTCGCCGAGCTCCTCGCCGTTGGGCTTGACGACGTCGGGCGCGGTCGCCGGGTCGGCACCCGGCCCCAGGAGCGCCGCGAGGGCGGGCCCGGAGGTGTCGACGGCGACGGCGCAGCCCCGCGCCCGCAGCGGCGCGACGAGGTCGGCGTAGAGCGACGCCGGGGCACCGGGGGGCAGCGACCCGGACAGCACGGCCCAGCGGGACCCCTCGGCGGCGTCGAGGACGGCCTCGCGCAGCGCCGCGCCACGGGCGGCGGTGAGCTCGGGGCCGGCCTCGTTGACCTTCGTCGTCGTCCCGTCCGGCTCCGTGACGGCGGTGTTCGTGCGCACGGGCCCGCCGGCGGGCGTCGGGCGGGCGGGCAGGCCGGCGTCGGCGAGCGCCGCGAGCAGCGGGTCCCCGGCGTCGGCGGGGAGCACCGCGACGACGCCGCGGCCGGCCGCCGCGAGCACACGGGCCACGTTGACCCCCTTGCCGCCCGGCTCCACGACGGAGCCGGTGGCGCGCTGCACGGCGCCGCGGCGCAGCGGCCCGCCGACCTCGAGCGTGCGGTCGAGGCTGGGGGCAGCGGTGAGGGTGACGACCTCCACCGCGCCCGCGGCGCCGGCGGTCGTGCTGGTGGCGGCGCTCACGCCGTCACCACGTCGACGCCGGCGGCCCCGAGGGCGGCGAGCTCCCCGCCGGACGCGGCGGGGGCCGCGTCCGTCACGAGCACGTCGACCTCCTCGAGGCGGGCGAAGCGGTGCAGGTCCTGGCGGCCGGCCTTGGTGGCGTCCGCGAGGACGACGACCCGGCGCGCGGCCCGCACGAGCGCGCGCTTGACGGCGGCCTCCTCGGCGTCCGGCGTCGTGAAGCCCGCCTCGGCCGAGAAGCCGTTGGCGCCGAGGACGGCGACGTCGACGCGCAGGTCTTCAAGGGCCCGCACCGTCTCGGCGCCCACGGCCGCCTCGGTCGTCGGCCGGACCCGGCCCCCGACGAGGTGCAGCTCGACGCCGGGGACGCCGACGAGGCGGGCGGCCAGGTGCACGGCGTGCGTGACGACGACGAGCGAGCTGCCCTCGACGAGCGCGCCCGGCGACGTGGCGAGCAGGGCCGCGAGGCGGCCCGTGGTCGAGCCGGCGTCGAGGGCGACGCTCGACGTGCCGGGCGGCAGCTGCGCGAGCGCGGCGGCCGCGATGCGGTCCTTCGCCTCGGGGGCCACGCGGTCGCGCTCCTCGACCCGGGTCTCCGGCGCCGCCAGCGCCGACGGCGCGACGGCGCCGCCGTGCACGCGCCGGAGGGCGCCGCCGCGCTCGAGGACGGCGAGGTCGCGGCGCACGGTCTCGGTGGTGACGGCGTGCTCGAGGGCGAGGTCGGTGACGGAGACGCGGGACTCGCGGGCCACGCGGGCGGCGATGGCCGCCTGGCGCTCTGGTGCGTACACGGCTCACTCCCTCGTGAGTCGGCCCGGGCGGCCCGCGGGAGCCGCGACCGGGCGGATGTGGCTTCGTGTGGTTCTGATGTTGCGTTGGTTGGTTCTACGCCCGGTTGCCTTGACATGTCAAGGGGTCGTGCTTAGCGTCCCGAGGAGCCGGCCGGACCGGCGGAGGCCCGGGCGGGCGCTCCGCCGGGCACCGCGCCACGATCCCCACCGGCGCGGGTCCCCACCCGCTCCGTCGACGACGACGGGAGCCCCTCGTGACCTCGACCACCACCCCGCAGCCCTCCGGCCACGGCTCGCCGGGCGAGCGCGCCGGCGCCCTCCCCGACCCCGCCGTCGACCGGTCCGCCGAGACGTCCGCC
>NZ_JABEMA010000426.1 GCF_013004605.1 Pseudokineococcus marinus | reverse complement strand
GGGTGCTCACGGGTGCCGGGACGGGCGCGGGCGCCGGGGTGGCGACGGGCGTCGGGGTGGCGACGGGTGTCGGGGTGGCGACGGGTGTCGGGGTGGCGACGGGTGTCGGGGTGGCGACGGGCGCCGGGGTGGCGACGGGGGTCGGGGCCGCGGTGGGCGCCGGGGCGGCCGCGACCCGCAGGTTCGTGCTGATGCCGTGCGTGCCGCCGGACGGCAGCAGCAGGCGGGCCACGAGGTGGAGGCGCTGGCCGGCCACGGGGGAGAGGTCGACCGTGCCGGTGGCGGTGTGCTGGCCGCGCGTGTCCCGGCCGAGCGACGTCAGCGTCCCGAGGGCGCGGCCGCTGCCGTCGAGCATCCGGGCGCCGGTGATGGCCTGCGGGGAGGTGACGAGGACGGTGACCGTCCCGGCCGGCTGCGTGGTGCCGTAGAGCCCCTTGCCGGCGGAGGTGATGGAGTACCCGGCGCCCACGGACGGGCTCGCGGTCGTCGCCGCGGCGGTGGTCGCGGCGGCGGCGCCGGCGGCCGGGGCCACCGCGGGCAGGAGGCCGACGGCGAGGCCCAGGGCGGTCGCGGCGACGAGGCTCCGCGCGCGGCGGGGATGGCGGTCGGTGGGACGCGTCGGAGTGGTCATGCCGCGTCATCGGGGGGCGTCCTCGCGCCGCTGGAGGAGCGGGTGGGTCCCTCACCCGCCTGCGCCGGAGGGGGTCACCCGCTCGCCGCAGGCCCTTCGGCCGGACGGATGCCGCCGCCGGCTGGCGCCTCAGCCGCGCAGCACCCGACCGGGCGAGCCGTCGGGCGGCCCGGTGCGCCCCGACGGCGGGCGGTGCGCCCGCGACGCGTCAGGCGACGGCGTCGACGACCTCCCGCATCCGCGACCGGAAGCGGGCGCGGGAGAAGCCCTCGGCGTGGGCGCGCACCGCCGCCGGGTCGAGGTCGGCGTCGAAGGTGCGCAGGGCGTCGGCCCAGCGCTCCACGGCCCCGTCGGGCTCCTCGCCGACGAGCGCGCCGGTGCGACCGGGCAGCACGGTGTCGAGCGCTCCGCCCGCCCCCGCCGCCACCACGGGCGCCCCCGTGGCCTGCGCCTCGACGGGGACGATGCCGAAGTCCTCGACGCCCGGCATGAGGAGGGCGCGGCACCGGCGGTAGAGGTCGAGCTGCTCGGCGTCGGTCGTGCGGCCGACGAAGCGCACGGTCGGGCCGGCGACCCGCTCGCAGTCGGCGCGCGCCCGCCCGTCCCCGGCGACGACGAGGGGGACGCCGGCCAGAGTGGCCGCGCGCACGGCCAGCTCGGGGCGCTTGTAGGGCACGAGGCGCCCGGCGAGCAGGAAGAAGTCCTCGCGCTCGACGGACGGGTCGGGCGTGTAGGCGTCGACGTCGACCGGCGGGTGGACGACGACGGACTCCCGGCCCCACCAGCGCTGGATGCGCTCGGCCACGGCGGAGGAGTTCGCGACGAGCGTGCGCACGCGCTGGGCCGCCCGCCGGTCGGCGGGACGGAAGGCGGCGGAGAAGGCCCCGAGCAGCGCCTCGCCGGCGCGCCCGCCGACCTCCCCGCGCCGCATGTCGGCGTCCCACACCCAGCGGGCCGGGCTGTGGACGTAGGCGACGACCGGGGCGCTCGTCGCGTGCACCACCTGCGTCGCGAAGGCGTGGTGGCTGGCGACGACGACGTCGGCGTCGGGCAGCCGGGTGCGGGCGTGGGCCAGCGGAAGCGCGGGCAGCAGGTGGGCGTAGCCGCCGCCCGGCCGCGCGAGCGGCGAGAGCCGACCCGGCCGCAGCCGGGGCCGCAGGTCCGCCGGGACGACGCCCTCCTGCACGACGGGCGCGTGCACGAGCGCCGACGGCCACTCGTGCGCCAGCTGCTCGACGACCATCTCGGAGCCGGCCCACTCGGTGAAGCGCTCGTGGACGAGGGCGACGGAGGGTGCGGGGGGAGCCATGGACGGCAGTCTGCTGCAGGTCGGGCGGCGGCGGCGCCGCGGCAGCCCCGCGTCGCCCGGACGGGGGGCGTCCGC
>NZ_JABEMA010000425.1 GCF_013004605.1 Pseudokineococcus marinus | reverse complement strand
CCCGCGACGGCGCGCCCGCCCGCGTCCTCGACCTCGGGGGCGGCACCGGCGGGCTCGCCGTCCGCCTCGCCGCCGCGGGGCACGAGGTCGTCGTCGTCGACCCCAGCCCGGACGCGCTCGCCGCCCTCGCGCGGCGGGCCGACGACGTGGGGGTCGGCGCCCGGTTGACCGGCGTGCAAGGGGACGCGGAGGACCTGCCCGACCACGTGGCCGACGGGAGCGTCGACCTCCTCCTGTGCCACGGGGTGCTCGAGGTCGTCGACGACCCGGGGCGCGCGCTGGTCGCGTGCCGGCGGGCCCTGCGGCCGACGGGCCGCCTCAGCGCGCTCGTCGCCGCCCGCGGGGGAGCCCTCCTCGCTCGCGTGGCCTCCGGCCACCTGCGCCAGGCGCGGGCCCTCCAGCTCGACCCCGACGGGCGCTGGGGCGCGCAGGACCCCCTGCTGCGCCGCTTCGACGCCGACGGCGCCCGCCGGCTCCTCGCCGGCGCGGGCTTCTCCGTGCTGCGCGCCGACGGCGTCGGGGTGCTGCCGGCGCTGGCCCCCCGCGGCGGGTCGGCCCTCGACCCCGCCGCCGTCCAGGCGCTCGAGGAGCTCGAGAGGCTCGCCGGCACCGACCCCGCCCTCCTCGGCGCGGCCGGGCAGCTCCACCTGCACGCCGCGCCCGTCTGACGCCGTCCCCGACGCGCACCCGCCCGAGCCCCTCGCCCGAGGGAGGTCCGCCCGAGAGGTCCCGGCCGCCCCGCGGCCGGGACGCCGCACCGCAGTCCCGTCGTCGCGGCCCGCCGTCACACCCCGCCGTCAGGCTGGCCGTCGGACCACGACGTCGCCGAGAGGAGGTCCCGTGGGGCGCTCGCAGCTCGACCGCACCGCGGGGGCGGGGAGGGCCGACCCGGTCGGCGGCGCCCCCGTCGCGGGGCCGGACGCCGACGACACGGGGTGCACCGTCCTGCACGTCGACATGGACGCCTTCTACGCGTCCGTCTCGCTGCTGGACCACCCCGAGCTCGTCGGGCAGCCGGTCGTCGTGGGCGGCGCCGGCACCCGCGGCGTCGTCCTGTCCGCCACCTACGAGGCGCGCGCCCTCGGGGTGCACTCGGCCATGCCCATGGGGCGGGCCCGCCGCCTCGCGCCCCACGCCGTCGTCCTGCCGCCGCAGCACCGCCGGTACGCCGAGGTCTCGGCCGGGGTCATGGAGGTCTTCCGCTCCGTGACCCCCCTCGTGGAGCCCCTCAGCCTCGACGAGGCCTTCCTCGACGTCAGCGGCGCCCTGCGGCGCCTCGGCAGCCCCCGGGAGATCGCCCAGCAGGTGCGTCGCCGCGTCGAGGACGAGCAGGGCGTCACCTGCTCGGTGGGGGTGGCCTCCACCAAGCACGTCGCCAAGCTGGCCTCCTCCCGCTGCAAGCCCGACGGGCTGCTCGTGGTCCCGGCCGACCGGGTCGTCGACTACCTGCACCCGCTGCCGGCGTCGGCGCTGTGGGGCGTGGGCGAGCGCACCGCGGAGCAGCTCGAGCGGCTCGGCCTGCGGACCGTCGGCGACATCGCCCACACCCCGCGGGCCACGCTCGTGCGCGCCCTGGGGGAGGCGAGCGGCGCGCACCTCGCCGCCCTCGCGTGGGGGCGCGACCCGCGGCCCGTCGTGCCGTCCGCGCCGGAGAAGAGCGTCGGGGCGGAGGAGACCTTCTCCTCCGACGTCGACGACGAGGCGGTGGTCCTTAGGGAGGTGCTGCGGCTCTCCGAGCTGACCACCGCCCGGCTGCGCGCCGCGGGCACCGTCGGGCGGACGGTCGTGCTGAAGGTCCGCTTCGCCGACTTCACGACCATCACGCGGTCGCGCACCCTCGACGAGCGCACCGACGTGAGCCGCGAGGTCTACGCGGCCGCGCGCCGGCTCTGGGAGGGGCTGCGGCTGGACCGGGCCCGCATCCGCCTCGTCGGCGTGCGCGTCGAGGGGCTGGCTCCCGCCGGCACGGCCCACCGCCAGATGCGGCTCGACGAGCCCGACCGCGGCTGGCGCGAGGCCGACCGGGCCGCCGACCGG
>NZ_JABEMA010000424.1 GCF_013004605.1 Pseudokineococcus marinus | reverse complement strand
GGTGGCGCCTGCTGCTCGGCGCCCTCCCGGGCCTCGTCCTGCTGGCCGTCGCCGCGGCGGGCGGCGCGTCCGCCGCCACGGCCGTCCTCGTGGCCGTCGTCGGCGTCCTCGTCCTGCTCGCCGGCACGGCCGCGGGTGCCGCGGCGGTGCACCTGCGGGCGCTGCGCGTCGCCGTCCCCGCCAACCTCTACGGCGTCTGCTCCGGCATGCCCTCCGGTGACGCGCCGGACGACGACCGGGACGACGACCGGGTCCTCGCCCCGTGGCTCACCGACCTCCTCGACGAGGCCGCCGGCCTGCCCGAGGGCGCGGGCCCGCTCACCTTCGGGCACCTGTGGGCCGGCCCGGGGGCCGAGCCGCTCACGGGCCTCGAGGAGGCGCCGGCCGACGCCGCGGTGCGGCTCGAGGTCGTCACCACCTCGGTGACGCACGGGCGGCCCGTGCGCATGCCGCTGGGCGCGCGGCGCGACGGCGTCCCGCCCCTCTACGTCGACCCGGCCGAGCTGCGGCGGCTGCTGCCCGAGCGCGTCGTCGCCTGGGTCGAGGAGCACCCGCCCCCGCTGCCGGAGGACCCGGCCGAGCGGCTCGAGCGCCGGGCCCGCGACGCCCTCGCGCGCCCGCTCGTGCCCCTGCCGGCGTCGGCGGACCTGCCCGTCGCGCTGGCCGTGCGCACGAGCCTGTCCTACCCGCTGCTCGTCAGCGCCGTGCCCTTCCACGTCCTCGACCTCGAGGAGGGCGCCGGTGCGCTGCGGCGCGTCGCCGCCGCGGTCGACGACGTGCTCTCCTCCGCCACCTCCTCCCGGTCCTCCGGGGCGCCGGGCAGCGAGCCGGGCGAGGAGGACCCGCTGGGGGCGGTGCTCGTGCGCCTGCCCGGCGAGGTGCTGCCGACCCGGCGGGTGTGGACGACGGACGGCGGGGTCACGAGCAACTTCCCCGTGCAGGTCTTCGACGCCTTCGCGCCGTCGCGGCCGACCTTCGGCATCACCCTGCGCCCGCAGCGCCCCGGCTCTCCCATGGGAGGTCCGCTGGACCCGGGGGCACCGGGTCCCGCCGACGACGCCCTCGCCCCGGTGCTGCACCCGCTGGAGCCGGGGGCCGACGGCTCGCCCGCCGGCGTCCTGCGCTTCGCGGGCGCCGTGCTGTCGACGATGCAGGACTGGTCCGACACCGTGCAGCTGCCCCTGCCGGGCGTGCGGGACCGGGTGGCGCAGGTCGAGGTCCCGTCGGGGGACGGCGGGTGGGACCTGCGGATGCCGCCCGAGGCCATCGCCCGCCTGGCCGGCCGCGGCCGGGAGGCCGGCGTCGCCCTGCGCGAGCGCTTCACCACCGCCGGGGCGTCGGGCTGGACGGGCTGGGAGACCCACCGGTGGACCCGGCTGCGCGCCTCCCTGCCCCTGCTCGAGGAGGCCGCCGGCGAGCTCGTCGCGGCGCTCGACCCGGCGACCGCGGGCCCGGGCGAGCAGGACCTGCGCGAGATGCTGCGCCTGCCGCCCGAGGAGGTGCCGGTGCACCCGTGGACGGGCCGCTCCCAGCGGCGGCGCGCGCAGCAGGCCCTCGCCGGGCTGCTCGAGTCCTCGCCCGCGGGCGTCCCCCCGGAGGACCGGCTCGGCGCCGGCGCGCCCCAGCCGCCGCTGGCGCTGCGCTACGGGCCGCGCGACGGCGTCTGATCCCCTTCGTCCGCCCGGAGCGGCGCTCCGGTGGGCGGCGGACCGCCGCTCCGCCGCAGGGCGGTCAGACCGGGCGCACGGCCCGGCGCCGTCGACGCCGGCGGACGACGGCCACGGCGACCGCGAGCAGCACCCCCAGGGCGACGAGCACCAGCACGGGCGCGAGCAGCGCCGAGGCCACGAGCCCGAGGGAGAGGGCGTCCTCGGCCGCCGAGGCCACGGGGGCGCCGACGCCCGCCGTCGTCGCGTTGACGGCCGCCCGGCCCGCGGCCTTGAGCAGGTGGACGACGAGCGCCACCGCCGCGCCCGCGAGCACCGTCGTCCCGTCGACGCCCGCGAGCCACGACGCGTCGCCGCCGGCGCCCGGGCCGGCG
>NZ_JABEMA010000423.1 GCF_013004605.1 Pseudokineococcus marinus | reverse complement strand
CTGGTCGCCTCGCGCGGGGTGCGCAGCCGCGGGGGGGCGCCCGCGCCCGCCCGGGCCTGAGCCCGACGGCGCTCCCCCTCCGAGGACCTCAGCCCTCGCCGCCCTCCCGGCCGGCCTTGACGACGAGCACGGGCGCCTCGGCGCCGAGGATGACGCGCTGGGCGGTGCTGCCGAGGAGGAACTTGCCCACGGGCGAGCGCCGCCGCGTGCCGACGACGACCAGGTCGGCGCCCTCGGCGACGACCGCGTCGAGGAGCGCGTCGACCGGCTCCTGGTGCTCCGGGCGCGGCAGCACCCGGACGGCCGCCGGCGCCGGCTGCAGGCCGGCGACCGCGTGCCGGGCCGCCTCGCCGTGGTCGTCGCGCGCGCCCAGGTCGAGGACCGCCAGCGGCAGGTCGCGCAGCTGCGCCTCGACCGCGCCGCGCTCGAGCGCCGCAGCCCCCTCCGCCGTGCCCGACCAGCCCACGAGGACCACCACGACGACCACCTCCGCACCGGCCCGGCGGCTCGTCCGCCCGGCTCAGCACTTGCTACCACGCGCCGCCGACGGCGCAGGCGCCCGCGCCGTGTCGCGCACGTCACGCGTCCGCTCCCCGGCCGGGCCGCCTCCGGGCGCTCCCGGTGCGGGTACCGTCCCCGCCGACGAGGAGCGGCGTCGTGGCCGGGACCGGTGGTGGCCGGTCGGGGCGGCGGCCGACGAGAGCGGCCCCGAGGGCCCCGGACGAGGAGTGGCATCGTGCGACGACGCGCGCGTGCGGTCATCGGGGTGGCGCTGCTCGTGCCCCTCGTCGGGGCGGCGGCCTGGGACGCCCGCAGCGCGGGCACCCTCTCGGGGGCCCGCACCGGCCTGACGATCATCGCGCCGGCCTCGCCCGGCGGCGGGTGGGACACCCTCGCCCGCCGGCTGCAGGGGACGATGCGGGAGACCGGCGTCGTGACGAACCCGCAGGTCGTCAACATCACCGGGGCCGCGGGCACCATCGGGCTGGCCCAGCTGCAGCAGATGGAGGGCCGGGGCGACGTCCTCATGGTCACCGGGACCGTCATGGTCGGCGGCGTCGAGATCAACGACAGCCCGGTGGGCTTCGACGACGTCACGCCGATCGCGCGGACGACCGACGACTACGAGGTCGTGGTCGTGCCGGCGGACTCGCCGCTGGAGTCGGTCGACGACCTCGTCGCGGCCTGGCAGGAGGACCCGGGCGCCGTCGCCGTCGGCGGCGGCTCGCTCGGCGGCACCGACCAGCTCCTCGCGGCGCAGCTCGCCCTCGAGGTGGGCGTGCCCGCCACGGAGGTCAACTACATCGCCTACTCCGGCGGCGGCGAGGCCATCCAGGCGCTCCTGTCCGGCGCCAGCGACGTCGGCATCAGCGGCTACAACGAGTTCGCCGACCAGATCGAGGCCGGGACGCTGCGGGCCCTCGCCATGTCGGCGCCCGAGCCGCAGCCCGAGGTCGGCATCCCGACGCTCTACGAGCTCGGCTACGACGTGCACCAGGGCAACTGGCGCGGCGTCCTCGCACCGCCCGGCCTCACGGACGAGGAGCGGCAGGAGCTCACCGACATCGTCTCCGAGACGCTCGCCACCCCGGAGTGGCAGCAGGTGCTCGAGACGAACGCGTGGGTGGACGCCGAGCTCACCGGTGACGACTTCACGACGTTCATCGACGAGGAGGTCGCCCGCATCCAGGCGATCCTCGAGGAGGCGGGCCTGTGACCACCCCCGCGGGCACCGACCGCCCGGGCCGCCCCGTGGGCGGCGAGGCCGACGACGTCGCCGGTGGCACGAGCGAGCGCGCGCCCCTCGCGGCGCCCGAGCCGTCGCGGGGGTCGCCCGCGATGGCGCTCGTCGTCACGGCCTTCGCCCTGTACCTGACGTACGGCCTCGTCGTCATGGACGCCAACACGAGCAGCGAGGGCGGCCCGGGGCCGCGCTTCTTCCCCGCGCTGGTGCTCGTCCTCGCGTGGGCGGTGGCGGCGGGCCTCTGGGTCGACGTCGTCCGCCAGCGCCGGGCGGCGCGGCGGGACGCGGCGGGCCGTGAGGGCGGGGCGGCGCC
>NZ_JABEMA010000422.1 GCF_013004605.1 Pseudokineococcus marinus | reverse complement strand
CCCCCCCCCCCCCCCCCCCCCCCCCCCCCCCCCACGTCCGGGGCGCACCCCGGGCGCCGGGGCTCAGGCGTCGACGCGGACCTGGAAGAGGCGCCGCGGGTCCTGCAGCGCCGCCGGCGGCAGGGCCGCCGAGCGGGCGAGGCGCCCGCCCCAGCGCACGGCCCGCCGGTGGGGCGCCGGGGCGCCGCGGCGTGGGACGAAGGCGTAGTCGCCGACGACCTCGCCGACGAGCAGGGCGCGCTCGCCCTCGATCGGCAGTCCGACCTCGTCCCCGACCGCGACCTCGTGCACGAGCGAGTCCAGCTGGCGCAGCTCCTTGCCCGGGCGGCGCTCCGGGTGCAGCCGCTTGAGCAGCGCCCGCAGGTCGGGCTCGGCGACGGGGGAGGGGTCGCCCCCCTTCTGCGCCGCCCGCTCGAGGGCGGCCGCCTCGGCCGCCCGGCGGGTCTCCTCGAGGCCCTCGACGACGTCGACGTCGACCCCCGAGCCCGCCGACAGGCCGACGACGCCGTCCGCGAGGAACGCGGCTAGGGTCTCGGCGTCGCCGGGGCGCACGACCCACAGCGGCCGCCCCCGGGGCGCGGCCGGCGGCGCCGGCGGGGCCGGCTCGGGCCAGGCGTAGGGCAGGTCGTCCGGCTCGTCGCCGAAGACGGGCGCGTAGGTCTCCGGGTCCTTGCGCAGCAGGGCCGAGCGGTGGCTGCGGTGGACCTCCTCGTCGCCGAGCCAGGCGGGCATGAGCCCGGCCGCCGCCAGCTCCTCCTGCGAGGCGCCGACGACGTCGGGGGCGAACTCGCCGATGAGCTCGGCCGTCCCGTCGGCGTGGCCGCGCCGCGCCCAGGCCTCCACGCAGGCGAGCCCGTACCCGACGAGCGCCGGGGTGCACCCGCGCCACATGAGGACGGCCGGGTGGTTGGCCCACCCGTAGTCGGGCAGCTCGAGCGCCCGCAGGATCTGCAGCGTCTCCACCCGCTGCTTGCCCAGGCGAGGGGAGTCGAGCACCTCGGCGCTGCGGGCGAAGCTGGCGTAGGGGAGGAAGGTCTGCACCCGCCCATCCTCGGGCACCAGCGGACGGGCGGGCGTCCCGGCACCGCCGGGAGGCGGCGTCAGGAGGAGGACGTCGCCAGGGCCAGGGGAGGGCGCTGCATGGCGGGGACGTCGCGACCGTCGCCCGCCGGCACCGGGGCGGAGAGGTCACCACCGAGGGCGACCTGGCGGTTGCCCGCGTCGACGTGGACGACGCGGGGGGAGTGGCCCTCGCGCTCGGACTCCTCGAGCTCGACGAACGACATGATGATGACGAGGTCACCCGGCGAGATGAGGTGCGCCGCAGCGCCGTTGATGCCGATGACGCCGCTGCCGGGCTCGCCGGGGATGACGTAGGTGGTGAGCCGCGCGCCGTTCGTGACGTCGACCACCTGGACCTGCTCGCCCTCGACGAGGTCGGCGGCCCGGGCCAGCTCGGCGTCGATGGTGATGGAGCCGACGTAGTGCAGGTCCGCCTCCGTGACCGTGGCCCGGTGGATCTTGCCGTTGACGACCGTGCGCCGCATGCCCGCTCCTGTCCGCCCGTGCGCCGGACCCGTGCCTCGGGCCCGATCCGTGCTCGCTCGAGGGTAACGAGCGGGAGGGGCACCACCTTCCCGGCGAGAGGCCCGCGGCGAGGGCGCCGACGGGCGGGACGGCGGCGTAGCGTCGCCGCCGTGCACCCCGGGACGCGCGAGGCCCTGCTCGTCGACGCACCCGCGCTGGCCGAGGCCCTGGCCTCGCCGTCGCCGCCGGTCGTCCTCGACGTCCGCTGGGCGCTCGGCCGCCCGGACGGCCGCGACGCCCACCGGGCCGAGCGGGTGCCGGGCTCGGTCTACGTCGACCTCGAGACCGAGCTCGCCGGCCGCGGCGAGCCCGCGGACGGACGGCACCCGCTGCCCGCGGTGGCCGACCTGCAGGACGCCGCCCGGCGGTGGGGCGTGCGTCGCGGCCGCGCCGTCGTGGCGCTCGACGACGTCGGCGGCCTGTCCGCCGCCCGGGCCTGGTGGCTGCTGCGCTGGGGCGGCCTGGACGACGTCCGCCTGCTCGACGGCGGCCTGG
>NZ_JABEMA010000421.1 GCF_013004605.1 Pseudokineococcus marinus | reverse complement strand
GCGTCGCGCGCGCCGCGCACGACGAGGGCGCGCAGCCGGGCCGGGTCGTCGTCGTGCGCGCCCTCGTCGGTGACGACCACGACGTCCGCGAGGCCGCCGGCGGCCCGCCCGAGCGGCACGGCCTTGCCGGGGTCGCGCCCCCCGCGCTGACCGGTGACGACGATGAGGCGTCCGCTGGTCGTCGACCGCAGGTGCCGCAGCGCCCTCTCGACGCCGTGTGCGTTGTGGGCGAAGTCGACGAGCGCCCGGAAGGGCTGGCCGCCGTCGACGGGCTCCAGGCGGCCGGGCACGCCCGCGAGCCCCTCGACGCCGCGGACGGCGGCGTCGGCGTCGGTGCCCGTCGAGAGGAGCGCCGCGAGCGCCGACAGGGCGTTGTCCGCCTGGTGCTCGCCGAGGAGCCGGAGGCCGACGGCCCGGTCGGTGCCTGTGCCCGTCCCTGCGCCAGTACCGGGGCCCCGGAGGCGGAAGCGGGTGCCGGACGTCGAGGCCCGCACGTCGACGGCGGTCCAGTCCGCCCGCCGCCCGCGGGCCGAGGTCGTGACGAGCGGCACCTGCCCGGCGTCCGTGACGCGGCGGGCGAGGCGGCGTCCCCACTCGTCGTCGAGGCTGACCACGGCCAGCTGGGAGCGCTCCGGCGCGAAGAGGCGAGCTTTCGCCTCGAGGTAGGACTCCATGTCGCCGTGGAGGTCGAGGTGGTCGGGAGCGAGGCCGGTGAAGACGGCCGCCCGGAAGCGCGTGCCGTCCACGCGGTGCAGGGCGAGCGCGTGGCTGGAGACCTCCAGCGCCACCCGCTCGACCCCCGCGTCGCGGAGCGCACCGAGGTCGCGCTGCAGGTCAGCCGCCTCCGGGGTCGTCAGGGTGGCCGGGCGCTCCCCCCAGGGGCCCCGGGCGACCAGGCCGCTGAGCAGGCCCGAGCTCGCTCCGGCGGCGGCCATGCCCGCCTCGAGCAGGTGGGTCGTCGAGGTCTTGCCGTTCGTGCCCGTCACGCCCACCACGCCGAGGTCGGCCGAGGGGTGGCCGTGCAGCCAGTCCGCCAGCACCCCGGCGACCCTGCGGGGGTCCGGGACGAGGAGGGTCGGCAGGCCGGGGCAGGCCCGGTCGCTGACGGCGGCCAGCGCACCCCGGGCGACGGCGACGCGGCTGTGGTCGGCGCCGTGCCGACCTCCTCCTCCCGGCAGCGCCAGCCAGACGTCACCGGGCCCGACGACGCGGGAGTCGTGGTGCAGACCCGTGACGCGTGCGGCTGCGGGCGCGTCGCCGAGGTGCGCTCCCAGGCGGGTCGCCAGGTCGCCGAGGGTCGGCCGCGGGTGGCCGGGGGGCGCGGGCGATGACGTCACCGCCCCAGCCTCCTGCCTCGTCGCGGCTGCCGCGCGGGAGGGGGCGGGCACCGGGCGCACCCGCAGCGCGGGCGGCTGGCCCTCAGCGGACGAGGCGCCCCAGGAGGGCGGCCGGCAGCGGGCGGTCGGCGGACAGGACGACGACGGCGCCGGGGTCGGGGCTGCGCCGGTCCGGCCCGCGCCAGGCCTCGGCGAGGCCCAGGCGCTCGATCGTCCGGCGCGACGGGATGTTCGCCTCCGCGGCGAAGGCGGTGACGGGCAGGTCCGGTCGGACCCGCTGCGCGGCAGCGAGGCCGGCGCGACCGACCTCCTGGGCGTAGCCCCGGCCCTGGTGGGCCGGGGCCAGCCGGAAGAAGAGGTTCCAGGCGCGTCCCTCGCCGGGGAGGTCGCAGCCGCCGAGGCCGATGACCTCGCCGTCGCGCCCTCCGCCGTGGTCCTCGTCGTGCCGGTCCCCGGGAGGGGGACGCAGACGCACGACCCAGCAGCCCGCGCCGTCGCGCGCCCAGCGCTCCGCGAGCCGGGCGACGAAGCCGGGCAGCTCCTCCGGCGGCCGCCGCAGCGACGGGTCGAGGGCCCACGTGCGCGGGTCGGCGTAGACCGCCGACGCCAGCGCGGGGACGTCGGCCGCGGTCGGGGGAGTCAGCAGGAGGCGCTCGGTGAGCACCCGGCCCGTCGCCGAGCCGCTGCCCGCCGACCTACCGGCCCTCGACCCGCTGCCGTCGGGGGCGCCCCGGCCGCCGCTCACAGCAGCGCGCGCACGG
>NZ_JABEMA010000420.1 GCF_013004605.1 Pseudokineococcus marinus | reverse complement strand
CGCCCACCGGTCGGGTCGCGCCGTCCCCTCGGGGCCCTCCGCGCCGCCGCCCGTCGAGGAGCACGAGCCGCCCGGCGACGACCGCTCCGCGGCGGACCCGGCGGACCCGGCCGAGCTGCGCCGGGCGCACCGCCACTGCTGGGTGCTGCCCGACGACCCGGGGGAGGGCGGTGAGCAGGAGGAGCCCTTCGCCGGCGTCGTGGCCGAGTGGCGGCTGGGCCCGACGGGCTGGCTGGCCCGCGTCGTCTACGCCCTCGGCGACGGGGAGATGGCCACGGTCGTCGAGTCCTGGCTCGGCGCAGACCAGCTGCGACCCGCGTGAGGCGTCCCGGGGCCGGAGCCCCTCTCGTGGGGCCCGGGCGGGGCGCTGCGGCGGCTAGCGTCGCGCCGTGAGCGACGACGCCGACCAGCCCGACCGCCCCCGCGAGCGCCGCGACGACGCGGACGCCCCCGGACGCCCCGCCGGGTCGGCGGAGGGCGGGGCGGCCAGCGGTGGGGCGGCCAGGGGCGGGGCGGCCGGCAGCGGCGCGGCCCCCGTCGAGGACGAGCTGGTGACGACCCACCACGTGCTCGCCACCCCCGACGGCGAGCTGCGCTACACCGCGCGCGCGGGCCGCGTCGTCCTCTCCGGCGACCGGGTCGAGGACGGCGTGTGGAAGGGACGGCGGCCCCGCGCCCAGGTCGGGATCACGGCCTACACGCTCGACGGCGCCGACCCGCTCACGCGGCCCGTCACCTTCGCCTTCAACGGCGGCCCCGGCTCCTCGAGCGTCTGGCTGCACCTCGGCCTCCTCGGCCCGCGCCGCGTCGTCGCCGGCGACGCGGGGGCGCCGGAGCCGCCGCCGGGGCGCCTCGCGACAACCCCGAGTCGCTGCTGGCCGTGAGCGACCTCGTCTTCGTCGACCCCGTCTCCACCGGCCGCTCCCGCGTCGTCGAGGGGGAGCGGGCCGGCGACTTCCACGGCTTCACGGCCGACGTCGAGTCCGTCGGGGAGGTCGTCCGGCAGTGGGTGACCGCGGAGGGGCGGTGGCTCTCGCCCAAGCTGCTCGCGGGGGAGTCCTACGGCACCACGCGCGCCGCCGCCCTCGCCGAGCACCTGCAGGGCGCGGGCATGTACCTGTCCGGGCTCGTCCTCGTCTCGGCGGTGCTGAACTTCGGCGTCCTCCTCGCCACGCCGGGCGACGACCGCTCCTACCCGCGCTACCTGCCCTTCTACGCCGCGACGGCGCACCGCCACGGCCGCCACCCCGGCCGGGAGCTGGCCGACGTCGTCGCCGAGGCCGAGGCGTACGCGGAGCAGCGCTACCCCGTCGTCCTCGCGCGCGGCTCCCGGCTCACGGCCGAGGAGCGGGCGGACGCCGTGGCGACGCTGGCCCGGCTGACCGGCCTCTCGGAGGCGTACGTGGACCGCGCCGACCTGCGCGTCGAGCACCTGCGCTTCTTCGCCGAGCTGCTGCGGGACGAGGGCCTCGTCGTCGGGCGCCTCGACTCCCGCTTCACCGGGCCCGCCGCCTCCGGCACGGCGGAGGCCCTCGAGGATGACCCCGCCGTGGACGCGCTCCTCGGCGCCTACGCGGCCGCGAACCAGCACCTCCTGCGCGCCGAGCTCGGCGTCGAGGACACCGCGCCGTTCCACGTCTTCGGCCCGGGCGTCCACGAGGCGTGGAGCTACAAGGAGTTCGAGAACGCCTCGGTCAGCGTCCTGGACCGCCTGTCGCGGGCGATGCGCCAGAACCCGCACCTGCGCGTGCACGTCGCGCTCGGCCGCTACGACGGGGCCACGCCCTTCTCGAGCGCCGAGGACGACCTCGCGCACCTGCGCGTCCCGGCCGCGCAGCGCGAGCTCGTCGAGCACCGGTACTACGAGGCGGGCCACATGATGTACGTGCACGAGCCGAGCCGGCGCCAGCAGAGCGCCGACCTCTCCGACTTCGTGCGCCGGGCCACCGCCCGCTGACGCACCGGCCGACGGCTCGCCCCCCGGCGCCGCCCGGCGTGGCGTGCGACGGTGGGAGCCCGCCCGCACGAGGAGGCCCCCACATGACCGGCACGACCCGCGCGGCCCACGCCGTCCCCGACCGCGACGCCGCGCCCGCCGCCGCTCGCCACCAGGAGCCGG
>NZ_JABEMA010000042.1 GCF_013004605.1 Pseudokineococcus marinus | reverse complement strand
AGCCCGCCCCCGGCCCGTCCGCAGGGGTCGGCGGGCGCCGCACCGCCGTCGTCACCGGGGCGAGCAGCGGGATCGGCGCCGCCACCGCGCGACGCCTCGCCGCCGACGGCTTCGACGTCGTCCTCGCCGCTCGTCGCGAGGACCGGCTCCGCGCCCTCGCCGAGGAGGTGGGCGGGCGCGCCGTCGTCTGCGACGTCACCGACGACGCCTCCGTCGCCGCGCTGGCCCGCGAGGTCGGCGAGTGCGCCGTCCTCGTCGCCAACGCCGGCGGCGCGGTCGGCATGGACGCCGTCGTCGACGCCGACGTCGAGGAGTGGCGCTGGATGTACGAAGTCAACGTCCTCGGCGTCCTGCGCGTGGTCAAGGCGCTCATGCCGGCCCTCGTCGCGAGCGGGGCGGGGCACGTGGTCGTCATGTCGTCGACGGCCGGGCACGTCGTCTACGAGGGCGGCGGCGGGTACACCGCCGCCAAGCACGGGACGACGGCGCTGGCCGGCACCCTGCGCCTGGAGCTGCTCGGGCAGCCGGTGCGGGTGAGCGAGATCGCCCCCGGCATGGTCGCCACGGACGAGTTCTCCACCAACCGCTTCCGCGGCGACGCCGACGCGGCCGCGAAGGTCTACGAGGGCGTCGCCGCGCCGCTGGTCGCCGAGGACGTCGCCGACTGCGTCTCCTGGGTCGTCACCCGCCCCCCGCACGTCGACGTCGACCTGCTCGTCGTCCGGCCCCTCGCCCAGGCCGCCCAGCACCGGGTGCACCGGGAGGGCTGACCTCCTCGAGCACGACGGCCCGGGGCACGACGGCCGGCACGACGAGCGGCACGACGACGACGGGGCGCGGACCGGGCGAGGGCCCGGGTCCGCGCCCCCTCGGCGTCGGTCGTCGTCTCCGTCGGTCTTCCGGGCGTCAGCCGGCCGCGCGCTCCGCGGCCTCGACGACGTTGGCGAGCAGCAGCGCCCGCGTCATGGGACCGACGCCGCCGGGGTTCGGCGAGAGCCAGCCGGCGACCTCCTCGACGCCGGGGGCGACGTCGCCGGCGAGCCGGGCGTTCCCCTCGGTGTCGACGACGCGGCTCACGCCGACGTCGAGGACCGCGGCACCGGGCTTGACGTCCTCGGGGCGCACGATCCCCGGCACGCCCGCCGCCGCGACGACGACGTCCGCCCGGCGCAGGTGCGCCGCGAGGTCGCGGGTGCCGGTGTGGCACAGCGTGACCGTGGCGTTGACGTCGCGCCGGGTCAGCAGCAGGCCGATGCTGCGGCCCACCGTCGTGCCGCGCCCGACGACGACGACCTCGGCGCCGTCCAGGGGCACCTCGTGCCGCTGGAGCAGGTCGATGACGCCGCGCGGCGTGCACGGCAGGGGCGAGGTGACCTCCTCGCGCACCCGCAGGACGAGGCGCCCGAGGTTGGTCGGGTGCAGGCCGTCGGCGTCCTTGGCGGGGTCGACGAGCTCGAGGAGGCGGTTGGCGTCCATCCCCGCCGGCAGCGGCAGCTGGACGATGTAGCCCGTGCACGCCGGGTCGGCGTTGAGCCGCTCCAAGTGCTCCTCGACCTCCGCCTGCGTGACGTCGGCCGGCAGGTCGACGCGGATCGAGGCGATGCCGACCTCGGCGCAGTCGCGGTGCTTGCCGCGCACGTACGTCGCGCTGCCCGGGTCGTCTCCGACGAGCACCGTGCCGAGTCCGGGGACCACGCCGCGCTCGCGCAGCGCCGCCACCCGCTGCGCGAGGTCGGCCTTCACGGCCGCGGCCGCCGCCCTCCCGTCGAGGACGACCGCCCGCCCGCCCGTGGTCGCGGCGGCGCTCACCACTCCTCGAGGCCGGGGTAGAGCGGGAAGCGCTCGGCGAGGTCGGCCACGCGGGCGCGCAGGCCCGCGACGTCGCACTCCGGCTGCAGCGCGGCGGCGATGACGTCGCCGACCTCGGCGAACTCGGCGTCGTCGAACCCGCGGGTGGCGAGCGCCGGCGTCCCGATCCGCAGGCCCGAGGTGACCATCGGGGGCCGCGGGTCGAAGGGGACGGCGTTGCGGTTCACCGTGATGCCCGCCTCGTGGAGGCGGTCCTCCGCCTGCTGGCCGTCGAGCGCGGACTCGCGCAGGTCGGCGAGGACGAGGTGGACGTCCGTGCCGCCCGTGATGACGTTGACGCCGGCCGCCCGGGCGGCGTCCGTCGTCAGCGCGGCGGCGACGGCCTTGGCGCCGCGCAGCGTGCGCTCCTGGCGCTCGCGGAACTCGGCGCTCGCCGCGATCTTGAAGGCGACCGCCTTCGCCGCCACGGCGTGCATGAGCGGGCCGCCCTGCTGGCCGGGGAAGACGGCCGAGTCGATCTTCTTCGCGTGCTCGGCGCGGCAGAGGATGACGCCGCTGCGCGGGCCCGCGAGCGTCTTGTGCACCGTCGAGGTGACGACGTCGGCGTAGGGCACGGGCGAGGGGTGCAGGCCCGCGGCCACGAGGCCGGCGAAGTGCGCCATGTCGACCATGAGCAGCGCGCCGACCTCGTCGGCGACCGCCCGGAACGCGGCGAAGTCGAGGTGGCGGGCGTAGGCGGACCAGCCGGCGATGATGAGCTTCGGCCTCCGCTCGAGCGCGGTCTCGCGGACGCGGTCCATGTCGACGAGGTGGGTGCGCTCGTCGACGCCGTACGTCGCGACGTCGAAGAGGCGCCCGGAGAAGTTGATCTTCATGCCGTGCGTGAGGTGGCCGCCGTGCGCCAGCTCGAGGCCCATGATCGTGTCGCCGGGGCGGATGAGCGCGTGCATGACAGCGGCGTTGGCCTGCGCGCCCGCGTGCGGCTGCACGTTGACGTGCTCGGCGCCGAAGAGGGCCTTCGCGCGCTCGCGGGCGAGCTCCTCGGCGACGTCGACGAACTCGCAGCCGCCGTAGTAGCGGCGCCCCGGGTAGCCCTCGGCGTACTTGTTCGTGAGGACCGAGCCCTGCGCCTCGAGGACCGCGCGGGGGGCGAAGTTCTCGCTGGCGATCATCTCGAGGGTGCCGCGCTGGCGGCCCAGCTCGCGCTCGAGGACCTCGGCGATCTCGGGGTCGACCTCGGCGAGGGGGCGGTCGGTGACGCCCCCCTCGACCGGCGTGCGCGAGGTCCCCGGCGCGGGCGCGCCCGGCGGGTCCTCGTGCACCTGCTCGGGGCTCATGGGCTGGACGGGCTCGACCGTCGTCATCGCGTCTCCTCGTGGCTGGCGGGCACGGGCCGGTGGCACGGGCGGCAGGCGGCCCAGGCGGACGACCGCGCTGCCCGGGCGCGCCCGGTGGCGGCGCCCGACCTCGCTCGCCGCTCCCCGGTGGTGTCCCACCCTCGCCAGTCGCGGCGGGGCCAGGGTAGACGCACGGCGGTCCGCCGTGGGGGCGTGCCCGCGCCCTGGGCCCGCTCCTGGATCCACCCCCGGGCCCGCTCCTGACTAGCCTCCTCGACCGTGACCTCCCCCGACGCCGCGCCGCTGCGCACGGACGAGGGCGCCGCCCCGGCGACGCCGTCGTACGTGCTGGTGCTCACCTGCCCCGACGGCCCCGGCATCGTCCACGCCGTCAGCGGCGTCCTGGCCGGGGCGGGCGGCAACATCACCGAGAGCCAGCAGTACGGCGACCCCGGCACCGGGCGCTTCCACCTCCGCGTGCAGGTCGAGGTGCCGCTCGCGCGCGACGAGCTGGCGGCGCTGCTCGCCCCCGTCGCCGAGCGCTTCGGCATGGAGTGGTCCCTCGACGTCCTCGGTCGCCCGCTGCGGACGCTCGTGCTCGTCTCGCGCGCGGGGCACTGCCTCAACGACCTGCTCTTCCGGCAGCGCTCGGGCCGCCTGCCCGTCGACGTCGTCGGCGTCGTCGGCAACCACCGCGACCTCGAGCCGATGGCCGCCGCGGCCGGCGTCCCCTTCACGCACGTGCCCGTGGAGGCCGGCGGCAAGGAGGCGGCGGAGGCCCGGCTCCTCGCCATGGTCGGCGAGCACGACGTCGAGCTCGTCGTCCTCGCGCGGTACATGCAGGTGCTCTCGGACGACCTGTGCCGCGCCCTCCACGGCCGGGTCATCAACATCCACCACTCGTTCCTGCCGAGCTTCAAGGGCGCCCGCCCCTACGCCCAGGCCCACGGCCGCGGCGTCAAGCTCATCGGCGCGACGGCGCACTACGTGACGGCCGACCTCGACGAGGGGCCGATCATCGAGCAGGACGTCCACCGCGTGGACCACGCCTCGACCGAGGCGGACATGGTCGGCATCGGCCAGGACGTCGAGGCGCAGGTGCTCGCCCGCGCCGTGCGGTGGCACGCCGAGCACCGCGTGCTGCTCGACGGGCACCGCACCGTCGTCTTCCGCTGAGCCGCAGCGGCTCACGCCGCCTCCCGTCCGCCGGAGCGCTCAGTCGTCGAAGCGCCGGCCGCTCGGGTAGCCCTGCGCGCCGTCGACGACGAGGTCGGTGCCCGACACCCACGACGCGCGGTCCGAGAGGAGGAAGGCGACGACCTCGGCGACCTCCCCGGGGCGGCCGAGGCGGCCGAGGGGGAACTCCCGCTCGACGAAGTCGGCGTAGCGCTCGGGGTGGGAGGCCTCGAAGGACTCCCAGCCGCCGCCGGGGAAGCGGATCGAGCCGGGGCTGACCGAGTTCACGCGCGTGCCCTGGACGGCGAGCTCGCGCCCGAGGGTCGCGGCCAGGTGGGTCTCCCCCGCCTTGGCGGCCGCGTAGGCGGTGCGCGGCGCCGGCCGCTGCCCCGTGATGGAGGACACGACGACGGCCGCCCCTCCGCCGGCCGCCGCCAGGTGCGGCGCCGCCGCCCCGAGCAGCGCGACGGCGTGGCCGACGTTGAGCGCGTAGGTGTCGACGAACTCCTGCGCGGTCCCGGTGAGGAGGTTGCCCCCGCCGACCGTCCCCCCGGCGTTGGCGACGACGCGCGAGAGCCCGCCGAGCGCCTCCGCGGCGGCGTCGACCTCGCGGGCGAGCGCGGCGAAGTCGGTGACGTCGACGGCCGCCGTGACGACGCGCGTCCCGTGCCGACCCACCTGCTCCGCCGCCGCGGCGAGGCCCTCGGCGCCCCGGGCCAGCAGGGCCACGTCGGCGCCCTCCGCGGCCAGGGCGTCGGCCACCGCCAGCCCGATCCCCCGGCTCGCGCCCGTCACGAGCGCCTGCGTCCCCGCCAGTCCCAGGTCCATGCGGCGCACCCTAGGGGCCGGTGTCGTCGTGCCCCGTCGGGGCGGACCACCGGCGCTAGCGTCGCGGTCGTGCCGACGCCGACCGAGCCCACCGGTGCCCCCTCCCCCTCGGACGCTCCCCCGCAGGAGGCCTCGGACGCACCCTCCGACACCACCCCGGCGGCGGAGGCCCTCCTGCGCGACCTCCTCGCCGGCACCGGTGGCTGGTGGTCCACGGCGCGCCTGGCCGTCCGCCGCGCGGACGGCCTCCTGCCGGCGGGGGCGGCGCGACTGCTGCTGCGCCGCCCGCTCATGGGCGTGCCCGCGGGCGTGCGCGTCGAGGGCGCGGACGGGCGCGTGCTCGCGGTCGGCCTGGGCGCCGACCTCGACGACGACCTGCGGGCGCTGCTCGACCCCCTCGCCCTGGTGACCGGCCTGCCGCCCGCCGTCGGGGCCCTGCCGTCCTCGGAGCGACGCACGGCGGTGGCGCGGCTCGTCGTCGAGCACGCGCGGGAGGTCGCCGTCGACGGCGTCGCGGCGGTCTCCGGCCTCCTGTCCGGCCCAGGGCTGAGCGGCGGGGGGCTGCGCGGCTCGGCGCCGACGAGCCGACACCCCGACGCCGACCTCGCCGACGTCGTCCTCGATCGGGTCAGCGCCCTGCCGCTCTCGGTGGGGACCAGCGGGGACCTCCCCCGCCTGGCCCTCGCGGTCGAGGAGCTGGACGCCCGGCTCGAGGACGACGTCTTCGGCGGGTGAGCGGGACGCCCACGTCGCCCGGGCGGCGCAGGTGTGCTCCCCTCGGCGCATGACGACACCCGGGGCAACCACTCGTGGAGGCGCCGAGGGGCGCGAGGGCGGCGAGGCGGGGACCGCGGGCGGGGGCCACGCCGGCTCGCGCGCCGCCATCCTCGCCGCCCTCGCCGCCAACGTGGGCATCGCGGTGACGAAGTTCCTCGCGTACCTGCTCACGTCCTCCTCGGCCATGCTCGCCGAGTCGGTCCACTCCCTCGCCGACTCCGGCAACCAGGTGCTCCTCCTCGTCGGCGGGGCGCGCTCGCGCCGCGCGGCCACGCCGGAGCACCCCTTCGGCTTCGGCCACGAGCGCTACGTCTACGGCTTCGTCGTCGCGGTCGTCCTCTTCACCCTCGGCGGGCTCTTCGCGCTCTACGAGGCCTACGAGAAGTTCCAGGAGCCGGAGCCCATCACCGCCTGGCGCTGGGTGCCCGTCGTCGTCCTGCTCGTGGCGGGCGTCATGGAGGGCCTCAGCCTGCGCACCGCCGTGCGGGAGGCCGGGGAGGTGAGGGGCGAGCAGAGCCTGCCCCGCTTCGTCCGCACGGCCCGCGCCCCCGAGCTGCCCGTCGTCCTCCTCGAGGACAGCGCCGCCCTCCTCGGCATCCTCTTCGCCCTCACCGGCGTGGGGCTGACCCTCCTCACCGGGGACGGGCGCTGGGACGCCGCGGGGACCGCCGCCATCGGCCTGCTCCTCACCGCCGTCGCCGTCGTCCTCGCGGTGGAGATGAAGTCCCTGCTCGTCGGCGAGGGCGCCCGCCCCGCGCAGGTGCGGGCCATCGAGGCGGCGCTGCCCGGCGACGGGGTCACGGGCGTCATCCACCTGCGGACGCTGCACCTCGGCCCGGAGGAGCTCCTCGTGGGCGCCAAGATCGCCGTGCCCGACGCCATCACCGCCGCCGAGGTGGCGCACGCCATCGACGCCGCCGAGCGCCGCGTGCGCGCCGCGGTGCCCATCGCCCGCGTCATCTACCTCGAGCCCGACCTGCCCCGGGAGCCCCCGGCCGACGGCGGCGACCGGCCGGAGGCGCCCGTCGCCGGGTAGGCCCCGGATGCGAGAGGAGCCTGGACGCGACGAGGGCCCGCGACCGCGTCAGCGGTGGCGGGCCCTCGTCGTCGGGCGGGACGGTCAGCCCAGGCGGGCCGAGAGGTTCTCGTCGAGCGCCGCGAGGAACTCCTCGGTGGTGAGCCAGCCCTGGTCGGGGCCGACGAGCACCGCCAGGTCCTTCGTCATCTTGCCGCTCTCGACGGTCTTCACGACCACGTCCTCGAGCGTCTCGGCGAACTCGGTGACGGCCGGCGTGCCGTCGAGGCGCCCGCGGTGCGCGAGGCCCCGCGTCCAGGCGTAGATCGACGCGATGGGGTTGGTCGACGTCGGCTTGCCCTGCTGGTGCTGGCGGTAGTGGCGCGTCACCGTGCCGTGGGCCGCCTCCGCCTCGACCGTGCGGCCGTCGGGCGAGGTGAGGACCGACGTCATGAGGCCGAGCGAGCCGAAGCCCTGCGCGACGGTGTCGGACTGCACGTCGCCGTCGTAGTTCTTGCAGGCCCAGACGTAGCCGCCCTCCCACTTGAGGGAGGCGGCGACCATGTCGTCGATGAGGCGGTGCTCGTAGGTGATGCCGGCCGCGTCGAACTTCTCCTTGAACTCGGCCTCGAAGACCTCGGCGAAGATGTCCTTGAAGCGCCCGTCGTAGGCCTTCATGATCGTGTTCTTCGTCGACAGGTAGACCGGGTAGCCGCGGTCGAGCCCGTAGTTCATGGAGCTGCGCGCGAAGTCGCGGATCGACTCGTCGAGGTTGTACATCGCCACCGCGACGCCGGCGCCGGGCGCCTGGAAGACCTCGTGCTCGATGGGCTCGGAGCCGTCCGCCGGCTGGAAGGACACGGTGAGCGTGCCCTCGCCCGGGAAGCGGAAGTCGGTGGCGCGGTACTGGTCGCCGAAGGCGTGTCGGCCGACGATGATCGGCTTGGTCCAGCCCGGCACCAGGCGGGGGATGTTCGAGATGACGATGGGCTCGCGGAAGATGACGCCGCCGAGGATGTTGCGGATCGTCCCGTTGGGCGAGCGCCACATCTTCTTCAGCCCGAACTCCTCGACGCGGGCCTCGTCGGGCGTGATCGTGGCGCACTTCACGCCCACGCCGTGCTTCTTGATGGCGTTCGCCGCGTCGACCGTGACCTGGTCGTCGGTCGCGTCGCGGTG
Organism: Pseudokineococcus marinus; assembly: GCF_013004605.1. Taxonomy (GTDB): domain Bacteria; phylum Actinomycetota; class Actinomycetes; order Actinomycetales; family Quadrisphaeraceae; genus Pseudokineococcus; species Pseudokineococcus marinus. Next base: position 6,589 of record NZ_JABEMA010000042.1, on the reverse strand, counting down.
CTCCATGCCGAGGTCGTAGTACTCGAGGTCGACGTCGAGGTACGGGTGGATGAGGCGGTCCTTGATGAACTGCCAGATGATCCGCGTCATCTCGTCGCCGTCGAGCTCGACGACGGTCCCCTCGACCTTGATCTTGGCCATGCGGTAGCACTCTCCTCGTCGCGAGCGGTGGGTGTCTCGACGTCAAACTACCGGTCGGGCCGCTCGCGGCGCCCCCGCCGGCCCGCCGCCCCGCGCCGCGACCCCGGTGCCGATAGCGTCGCGGTGCCCGGGGACGGCCCCGTCCCCCGCGGGACCCCCGCAGACCCCTCGAAGGAGCGCAGCGTGACCTCCAGCACCGCCGAGACCGGCAGCCGCCGTCCCGTCACCGTCGCCGTCACCGGCGGCGCGGGGCAGATCTGCTACAGCCTGCTCTTCCGCATCGCGAGCGGGGCGCTGCTGGGGCCGGACGTGCCGGTGCGCCTGCGCGTCCTCGAGATCACGCCCGCGCTCGGGGCGGCCGAGGGCGTCGCCATGGAGCTCGACGACTGCGCCTTCCCGCTGCTGCAGTCGGTGGACATCTCCGACGACGCCGCCACCGCCTTCGACGGCGCCAGCGTGGCCATGCTCGTCGGCTCCCGCCCCCGCACCAAGGGCATGGAGCGCGGCGACCTCCTCGAGGCGAACGGCGCCATCTTCACCGGCCAGGGCCGGGCGCTGGCGCAGTCCGCGGCCGACGACCTGCGCGTCCTCGTCGTCGGCAACCCCGCCAACACCAACTGCCTCATCGCCATGAACAACGCCGCGGGCGTGCCCGCCGAGCGCTTCTCCGCGATGACGCGCCTGGACCACAACCGCGCCGTCGCCCAGCTCGCGAAGAAGGCCGGTGCGCCCGTGGCCGACGTCGAGCGCGTCGCCATCTGGGGCAACCACTCGGCGACCCAGTACCCCGACCTCACGCACGCGGTCGTGGGCGGCCGCCCGGCGCTCGAGGTCGTCGACCAGCCGTGGGTCGAGTCCGACTTCATCCCCACCGTGCAGAAGCGCGGCGCGGCCATCATCGAGGCGCGCGGCTCCTCCTCCGCGGCGTCCGCGGCCAACGCCGCCATCGACCACGTCCGCACCTGGCTCACGGGCACCCCGGAGGGCGGCTGGACGTCCATGGCGGTGCGCTCCGACGGCTCCTACGGCGTGCCGGAGGGCCTCGTGTCGAGCTTCCCCGTGACGACGCGCGACGGCTCCTACGAGATCGTCCAGGGCCTCGACGTCGACGACTTCTCGCGCTCGCGCATCGACGCCTCCGTCGCCGAGCTCGCCGAGGAGCGCGACGCCGTGGCGGGCATGGGCCTGCTCGGCTGACCCGCCGCGAGCGCGACGGCCCGCGACCGACCCGCAGGGGTCGGCCGCGGGCCGTCGCCGTCCGGGGGTCCGGGTCGCCCCGGGGTCAGACCCGGGGGTCCCCGCCGGGCGTCAGCAGGGAGAGCACGACGAGGGCGGCCGCCAGCACGAGGACGACGACGGCGTCCACCGCCCGCGAGCGCACCGCCAGCGGCCCCGCGGCGCGGGTGGACCCCGTCAGGCGCACCACCGCGACGACGACCAGGCCGGCGCCGAGGACGAGTCCCGTGGCCCGGAAGCCGAGGACCACGCCGGCGACCAGGGCCCCCGCGACGAGCGCCGCCACCGCCACGAGCACGGCGCTCCCCCGCCGCCCCGCCGTCGCGTCGACCTCCGCCCGTCCTCGGACCTCGGGGACGTCGGTCACCTCGCCCTCCGCCCCGTCCGGGGACCGCTCCTCGGGCACCGGGCTCAGTGCGTGAAGTGGCGGGCGCCGGTGAGGTACAGGGCCGCCCCGGCGGCCTGCGCGGCCGCCACGACCTCCTCGTCCCGCACGGACCCGCCCGGCTGGACGACGGCGCGCACGCCGGCGTCGAGCAGCACCTGCAGGCCGTCGGCGAAGGGGAAGAAGGCGTCGGAGGCGGCCACCGACCCGGCGGCGCGCTCGCCGGCGCGCGCGACGGCGAGCCGCGCCGAGTCGACCCGGTTGACCTGGCCCATGCCGACGCCGGTGGTGGCGCGCCCGGACGCCAGGAGGATGGCGTTGGAGCGCACCGCGCGCACCGCGCGCCAGGCGAAGGCCAGGTCGGCGAGCACGTCGGCCCCCACGGGCGCCCCGGCCGCCAGCGTCCACCCGCTCGGGTCGTCGCCGGGGGCCTGGAGCCGGTCGGCGGTCTGGACCAGGAGACCGCCGTCGACGGGCTTGACCTCCAGCCGGTCGCCGCCCGCGGGGGCGTCGGCGCGCAGGAGCCGCACGTTCTTCTTGCGGGTGAGCACCTCGAGGGCGTCGGCGTCGAACGCCGGGGCCACGACGACCTCGGTGAAGACCTCGGCGACCTGCTCGGCCATGGCCGCGGTGACCGGCCGGTTCACGGCGATGACGCCGCCGAAGGCCGACACGGGGTCGCAGGCGTGCGCGGCGCGGTGCGCCGTCGCCACGTCGGCGGCCACGGCGATGCCGCAGGGGTTGGCGTGCTTGATGATCGCGACGCACGGCTCGTCGTGGTCGTGGGCGGCCCGCCAGGCGGCGTCGGCGTCCGTCCAGTTGTTGAAGCTCATCTCCTTGCCGTGCAGCTGCTCGGCCCCGGCGAGGCCGGCCGCCGCCGCGGACCCCGCCCCCGCCAGGGGGCGGTACAGCGCCGCCCGCTGGTGCGGGTTCTCCCCGTAGCGCAGGGACGCCGTCCGCGCGTAGGAGAGCTCGATCCGCTCGGGCGGGGCGCCTTGCTCGTCCCCGTCACCGCCGCCGTCGCCGGCCTCCCCCGCGGGGCGGGGACCGGCCGCCGGCTCCTCCACCGTCGTCGACGGCACGAGGACGTCGCGCGTCCACGCGGCGACGGCGGCGTCGTAGGCGGCGGTGGCCGCGAAGGCGCGCGCGGCGAGCCGCGCGCGGGCCGCCAGGTCGAAGCCCCCGCCGACGGCGGCCGCGAGGACCTCGTCGTAGGCCTCCGGGCTCGTGACGACGGCCACGCTGGGGTGGTTCTTCGCGGCGGCGCGGACCATCGAGGGGCCGCCGACGTCGATCTGCTCGACGCACTCGTCGACGCCGGCGCCGCTCGCGACCGTGCGCTCGAAGGGGTAGAGGTTCACGACCACGAGGTCGAAGGGCTCGACGCCGAGGTCGGCGAGCTGGGCCTCGTGCTCCGGCCGCCGCCGGTCGGCGAGGATGCCGGCGTGCACGCGGGGGTGCAGGGTCTTGACCCGGCCGTCGAGGCACTCGGGGAAGCCCGTGAGGTCCTCCACCGCCGTCACGGGGACGCCCGCGGCCGCGATGCGGGACGCCGTCGAGCCGGTCGAGACGAGGGCCACGCCCGCGTCGTGCAGCCCCCGGGCCAGGTCCTCCAGGCCCGTCTTGTCCCAGACGGAGACGAGGGCCCGGCGCAGCGGCCGCCGGCCGCCGGCCTCGGTGCTGGTGGGGTCGGCGGACGGCGAGGCGTCGGCGGTGGTCGGGGAGCTCACGGGAGGTGCACCTTCCGGGGGTCGTCGGGCGAGGTGGTCCAGCCGCCGCGGGCCATGCGCCCGACGACGTCGACGAGCAGGGGCCGCTCGGCGGCCTTGATGCGCTCGTGGAGGGTCGCGACGTCGTCGTCCTCGAGCACGGGGACCGCCACCTGGGCGAGCACCGCACCGGTGTCGACGCCCTCGTCGACGAGCAGCACGGTGGCGCCGGTGACCTTGACGCCGTAGGCGAGCGCGTCCGCGGGGGCCCGGGTGCCGGGGAAGGACGGCGACAGCGCCGGGTGGGTGTTGACGACGCGCCCGCCGAGGCGGGCGAGGAAGGCGGGCCCGACGAGCTTCATGAAGCCGGCGAGCACGACGAGGTCGGGCTCGAGCGCCGTGACCGCGCGGGTCAGCGCGACGTCCCAGGCGGCGCGGTCGGGGTGGTCGCGCAGGGCGACGACCTCGGCGGGCAGCCCGGCCGCGCGGGCCCGGTCCAGCGCCGGCGCGTCCGCGCGGTCCGCGACGACGCCGACGACCTCGGCGCCCCAGCCGGGCCGGCGGGAGGCCTCGAGCAGGGCCCCGAGGTTCGTGCCCGCCCCCGAGACGAGGACGACGACGCGGCACGGGCGGGCCGACCCCCCTGGACGACCTCCTGCGGGGTCGGGCGCCGACGGCTCCCCGGGTGCCGCGGTGCCGCCTGCCGTCACGGTCGGAGACCATAGCGGCACGCCCGGCGACCGCCGGAGCGCGACGAGCCCGTGGAGGACACCGTGGCCGCCCCCGGCAGCACCCCGCCCCGCCGCTCCCCCGGTGGCCCCGACGGCCAGGGCGGGCCCGGCGAGCCCGGTGGACGGCACGACGCCCCGGAGCGCGGCCCGGCCGCCGACGCGGTGCGGCGCTCGCTCCTCTTCTCGCTGCTGCTCCTCGGGGCGCTGCTCGCCGAGCGCCTCCCCTTCCCGTGGTCGGGTACCGGTCTGCTCTTCACGGCGGGGGCGCTCGTCGCGGGCGGCCTCGCCCTCGCCGACGCGGTGCGCGCCCGGCGCAGCGGCACCCTCGTGGTGCTGGCGGCCGGGCTGGTGCTGGCGCTCTTCGTCCTCGTGGCGCAGGTGGTCGCGCTGGTCGTGTGGCCGCTCCAGGACGGCCTGCGGGACTGCCTCGCCGGCGCCGTCGGCTCCGCGCGGCTCACCAGGTCTGCGGGTAGAGGCGCGCCGGCTCCGAGGACGGCAGGTCGCCGCGAGCGGTGAGCGCGTAGGACATGACGTCCTTGAACACCGGCGCCGCCACCTGGCCGCCGTAGAAGCCGTTGGTCGGGCGCTGGACGACGACGGCGACGACGACCTGCGGGTCGTCGGCCGGGGCGTACCCGATGAAGGAGCTCGTGTAGCCGGTGTAGCCCCCGCGGTCGTCCGGCGCCTCCGCCGTCCCCGTCTTCCCGGCCACGCGGTAGCCGGGGATCGCGGCCGCGTCGCCGGTGCCGTCGGCGACGACGCCCTCGAGCATCGTCGAGACCTGCTGCGCCGTCTCGGGGCTGACGACGCGCACGCCGGGGGGCCGGTCCGCCGGGTGCTCCGTGCCGTCGGGGTCGACGGTGCCCTCGACGAGGCGCGGCGGGACCCGGACGCCGTCGTTGGCGATGGTGGCGTAGACCTCCGCCGCCTGCAGCGCGTTGACGGAGACGCCCTGGCCGAAGAGGACCGTGTACTGCTGGCGCCCGTCCCAGTCGTCGGCCGCGGCGAGGATGCCCGGCGTCTCGCCCGGCAGCTCGATCCCGGTGCGCTCGCCGAAGCCGAAGCGCCGCATGTAGTCGTGGCGCTGCTCGCGGGTCAGCCGCTCGCCCACCCGGACGGTCCCGGTGTTGGAGGACTCCCCGAGGATGCCGGCGAAGGTCAGCCTCTCGAGGTCGTGGTGGTGGGAGTCGCGGAAGGACTGGCCGTTCGCGGCCTCCCACGTGTAGGGCACCTCGAACTGGTCCAGCGGCTCGACGACGCCCTCCTCGAGGGCCGCGGCCGCCGTGACGACCTTGCTCGTCGAGCCGGGCTCGAAGACGTCGGAGACGGCGCGGCTGCCTAGCGCCGCCGGGTCGGCCGAGGCGAAGTCGTTGGGGTCGACCGTCGGCGACTCCGCGAGGGCGAGCACGTGACCGGTGCCCACCTCGAGCGCGACGACGCTGACCCACTCGGCGCCGGCCTGCTCGCGCATGGCCGCCGCCCGCTCCTGCGCCGTCCACTGCAGGTCGCGGTCGATGGTGAGGCGGACGTCGGAGCCGGGGACGGGCTCGACGCGCTGGCTCTCCCCCATGGGGATGGCCTGGCCCATGCGGCCGCGCTCGACGCGCTGGAAGCCGTCCGTGCCGGCGAGCTCGTCGTCCATGACCGCCTCGACGCCGCCCAGGCCGGCGTCACCGTCGCCGCCCGTGTAGCCGAGCACGTTGCCGGCGAGGTCACCGCCCGGGTAGGTGCGGCTGAAGCGCGGCTCGGACGTGATGCCGGCGACGCCCAGGGCCTTCACGCGGGCCCACAGCTCCGGCGTGATGTCGCGGGCCACCACGCTCCAGCGCGAGCCGCCGCCCCGGGTGAGCGCGGCGCGGACGTCGGCCGGGTCCCGCCCGAGGAGCCCGGCCAGGTCGGCGACGGCGCCCTCCAGCCCCTCGGCGACGACCTCGCCGTCGGCGTCCTCGCGCTCGTAGCCCTCGGCGGCGATCTGCGGGTCGGCGATGACGTCGCGGCGCTCCACGCTCGCGGCGAGGACCTGGCCGCTCGCGTCGAGGATGCGCCCGCGCTGGGCCAGCAGCGGCTGCTCCATCCCCATGCGGTCGGCGAGCGCCTGCTGGGCGACCGCCTCGGCGTCGACGGCCTGCACCTGCACGAGGCGCCCGGCGAAGACGACGAGGAGCGCCAGCACGAGCGCCAGGATCAGCCGCGCGCGCCGCTCGTGGCGCACGAGCGGCCTCGCGGGGCGGTGGGGCGTGCGGTGCGGGCTGCGGTCGGGGCCGGGCATCAGGGCGCGCTCTCCTCGGCGGTGCTGGCGTCGGCGGTGCTGTCGTCGGAGGAGGCCTCGTCCTCGGCCCGGTCGCGGGCGGTGCGGTCCCCCTCGGCCGCCGCCTCGGCGGGCGGCG
>NZ_JABEMA010000419.1 GCF_013004605.1 Pseudokineococcus marinus | reverse complement strand
CCTCGCCCGCGCCGCGGGGCTGCCCGCCGTGCTCACCGGCGCCGTCCGCCACGCCCGCCCCGAGGGCGCGCGCACGGCCGACGTGCTCGACGCCACCCGGCGCCTCGTGCCGCTCGACCTGCGCCACCTGGACCGCACGAGCTCGCGGGCGCACCTCACCGGCACGGCGGAGATGCGCGACGTCGCCGCCCGCGTCGAGGACGCCGCCGGCGCCGCGGGGGATCGGACCGCCCGCGGGGCGGGCGGGCCGGAGCTCCTGCGCTGCACGGACCGCCTCGCCGAGCGGTGCCGCCTGGACCCGGCGGCCGACCTCGGCATCGGGCGGGTGCACCTGCCGGAGGCCTCGGTGCTCGGCGTCGAGGGCGACCTCGACCTCGCCCTGCGGCTGCGGTGCGAGGGCGCCGTGGGCTCCCGCTACCCGGGGGCGTCGGCCGCGCACCTGCGCCGCGTCACCGACCGGCTGGAGGAGGAGCTCGCCGTCATCCGCCAGCTCGGGTACCCGTCGTACTTCCTCACCGTGGCGCAGGTCTGCGACGAGGTCCGCGGCCTCGGGGTGCGCGTGGCCGCGCGCGGGTCCGGTGCGGGGAGCCTCGTCAACCACCTGCTCGGCGTCTCCGGGGTCGAGCCGTTGTCCCAGGGCCTGCTCATGGAGCGCTTCTGCACCGTGCAGCGGGCCCAGCTGCCCGACATCGACGTCGACGTCGAGTCCGCCCGCCGCGAGGAGGTCTACGCCCGCGTCGTCGAGCGCTTCGGCGGCGAGAGGGTCAGCGCCGTCTCGATGATGGACACCTACCGGGTGCGCCACGCCGTCCGCGACGTCGGGGCGGCGCTCGGCATGCCGCCGTCCGAGGTCGGCGCCATCGCCACGTCCTTCCCGCACGTGCGGGCGCGCGACGCCCGGGCGGCGATCGCCGAGCTGCCCGAGCTGCGCGCCTCCGGGCTGGGCCACGAGCGCCTGTCCCTGCTGCTCGACCTCGTCGAGGACCTCGACGCCCTGCCCCGCCACGTGGCCCTGCACCCCTGCGGGGTGCTGCTGTCCGACGCGGGCCTCGGGGACCGCACGCCCGTCGAGGCCAGCTGGGCGGGCTTCCCCATGAGCCAGTTCGACAAGGACGACGTCGAGGTCCTCGGGCTGCTCAAGCTCGACGTCCTCGGCATCCGCATGCAGTCCGCCATGGCCCACGCCGTCGCCGAGGTCGAGCGGGTCGACGGGCCGGGCGCGGCCGCGGCCGGCGGGCACGGCGAGGACGCGCCGTACCTCGACCCGGCCACCGGCCGGATCGACCTCGACGCCGTCCCCCTCGACGACGAGCCCACCTACCGGCTCGTGCGCTCCGCGCGCACCCTCGGCTGCTTCCAGATCGAGTCGCCCGGCCAGCGCGAGCTCGTGGGCCGCTTCGCGCCGCAGGACTTCGCCGACCTCGTCACCGACATCTCGCTGTTCCGGCCCGGACCGGTGAAGTCCGACATGATCACCCCCTTCCTGCGCGCCCGGCAGGGCTGGGACCCGCCGCAGCGGGTGCACCCCCTCGTCGACCCGGCGCTGGAGGAGACCTGCGGGGTCGTCGTCTTCCACGAGCAGGTCATCCGGCTCGTGGCCTCCACCACGGGCGTCGACCTCGCCGAGGCCGACGAGGTCCGCCGGCGCCTCGGCACCCGCGAGGGGCAGGCCGAGGTGCGCGAGCAGTGGTTCCCCCTCGCGGCCGCCCGCGGGCTGGACGGCGCCGAGGCCGAGCGGGTCTGGGAGGTGCTGGCCGCGTTCGCCTCGTTCGGGTTCTGCAAGGCCCACGCCGCCGCCTTCGCCCTGCCCACCTACCAGTCCGCGTGGCTCAAGACCCACCACCCGGCGGCCTTCCTGGCCGGGGTCCTCACCCACGACCCCGGCATGTACCCCAAGCGGCTCGTGCTCGACGACGCCCGCAACCTCGGCATCGCGGTGCTCGGCCTCGACGTCAACGCCTCCGACGCCGTGTACCGGGTCGAGCGGGTCGAGGTCGGACGTGACGAGGACGAGCGGGACGGGGGCGAGCAGGACGGGGGCGAGCAGGACGGGGGCGAGCGGGACGGGGGCGAGCAGGACGGGGGCGACGGGGCGGAGGAGGACG
>NZ_JABEMA010000418.1 GCF_013004605.1 Pseudokineococcus marinus | reverse complement strand
CGTCCGGGGCCGCCGGCAGCTCGAGCAGGACCGCCCACCCGCCGTCCTCGAGCGGGCCGACGTCGAGCCGCCCGCCGACCAGGGCGGCGCGCTCGCGCATGCCGACGACGCCGCGCCCGCTGCCCGCGTCGGACGCGGTCGGCGTCCCACCGGTGGAGACGACCGCCACGCGCAGCGCCGTCGCGTCCCGGTGCACCCGCACCGCGGTGCTGGACCCGGGGGCGTGCCGCAGGGCGTTGGTGAGGGCCTCGCCGACGACGCGGACGACGGCCAGGCGGGCCGCGGTGTCCACGGGCAGGGGCGTGGCGAGCCCCTCGGCGCGGACGGCGAGCCCCGCCGCGCGGAACCGCTCCACCGTCGCGCGCAGGTCGGTGCTCGTGGGCCGGGTCGAGCTCTCGAGGAGGTCGCCGTCGTCCTCGGCGTGCAGGGTGCCGAGGACGCTGCGCATGTCGGCGAGGGCCTCGCGCCCCGTGCGCGACACCGCGGCCATGGCCTCCCGCGAGCGCTCCGGGGCGCGCGAGGACGCCGACAGGGCGCCGTCGGACAGCGCCACCATGACCGACACGCTGTGCGCGACGACGTCGTGCACCTCCCGGGCGATGCGAGCCCGCTCCGCCTGCCGGGCGAGGGCGGCTCCGGCGTCGCGCTCCCGCGCCAGCGCCGCGTAGCGCTCGACGAGGGCGCGGGCGTGCCGGCGGCGGTCCTTGACGACCTCGCCGGAGGCCACGCCGAGCGCGAGGAGCGCGGCGAGCAGCAGGACCGTCAGCGCCCGGCGCCCGGCCGAGGGGTCGGGCACCTCGAGCTGCTGCACCGGCGGGCCGCCCGCGCTCGCCAGCGGGCCCGCGGTGCCCCAGCCCACGACCTCCGCGAGCCCGATCACCTGCCAGCGCGCGGCGGCCACCGCGACGACGACCAGGACGCCGACCGCGACCGCGACCGCGGTCCGCGTGGTGCGCCGGCTCGCGACCGCCCGCAGGGACCAGGCGAGGCACAGGCCGAGCACGCCGAGCACCCCCGCCGATCCGAGCGAGGCGACGGCGAGGACGGTGAGCACCGCGGTGACCGCGAGGGGGCGCGCGTCCCGCGCCGCGAGCACGAGGGCGCCCGCCGCCGCGCCCGCGAGCCACGCCGGGACCGCGAGGTCGGCGACCCGGCCCTCCGGCGACAGCAGGCCCAGGGACACCGCCCCGAAGACCGTCTCGCCCGCGGCGACGGCGGTGACGGCGCCGACGAGCAGGACCGAGGCGCCCAGCGCCGTGGAGCCCGCCCAGGGGTGCGCCCGGACGAGCCGGCCGACGCGCGTCGAGCGCAGGACGGTCGCGTCGTCCAGCGACGGGCCGTCGGCGGGGTCGTCGGGGGAGGCGGGGGTCCCGCGACGTCGACCGGCGTCCTCCCGCCCCTGCCCCACGGCGGCAGTCTCCCACCGGGGGGCCGGCCGGCGGTCGGGCGCCATCAGCGGACGTCCCCGGTGCGCAGGCGCCAGGCCGCCGCGCCGAGGACGGCGACCACCCAGGCCGCGAGCACCAGGCCGCCGTGGACGGCTCCGACGGCGGGCCCGCCGGAGGGGAAGAGCGCCGTCCCGGCGGCCGGCAGCAGCCCGCGCACGAGGTCGGTCACCGGGCCCGGGCTGGCCGCCAGCAGCGGGTCGACGACCAGGAGGAGGACGGCCGGCACGACGAGGGCGGGGCCGGGCGGCGCAGCAGCGCTCCCGCGCCGATCGCCAGGAGGGCGAGCCCGGTGACGTGCAGCACGAGGCCGGCGCCGTCGGCCGCGAGCGCCCCGGGGGTCGCGGCGACGCCCGGGGCCACCAGGTCGCCGGTCGTCGCGACGACGGCGCCGACGACGGCCGTCGACCCCGTGAGGAGGGCCGCCACCGCCGTCAGCACGGCCTGCGCGCCGAGCACGGGCAGGCGACGCGGGACCGCCGCGTAGGTGGTGGTGGCCGCGCCGGTGGTGAAGTCGCCCGCCCCCACCAGCGCCCCGAGGGCGAGCAGGCCCAGCCCGAGGACGGGGTGACCGGCGGTCACCACCTGGCCCGCCGGGGCGCCCCCGGCGGGGCGGGCGAGCAGGGCGAGGACGACGGCCGTCACCACGGCGGCGGCCGCGGTGGCGGCGAGCAGCC
>NZ_JABEMA010000417.1 GCF_013004605.1 Pseudokineococcus marinus | reverse complement strand
TGTCGGGCCCGCCCGCCCGGTGGTCCCGCTGACGCGGTGCGTCAGCGGGACCGGGTGCCTCCGGAGACGCCGTTCCTCAGGAGATGCTGTTCGTCAGGAGATGCCCAGCTCGCTGCAGGCGTCGGCGAACTTCTCCGTGCAGAGCTCGTCGGCGGTGACGAAGCCGTCGTCCACGACGTCCTTGACGTTGTCGCGGAAGATGGCCTGCGGCTCGAGGAGGATGGACGCGACCTCGCGGCCGCCCGTCTCGTCGGTCACGGTGCCCGTGGTCTCCGGCTCCTCGCCGTTGATGAGGGCGATCGCCGTGTCGGCGAGGCCCTGCGCCTCCTCGGTGACGGCCTTGTACACCGTCATGCACTGGTCGCCGGCGAGGATGTTCTGCAGGCCCTGGACGGTGGCGTCCTGCCCCGTGACCGGCACCTGGCCGTTGAGGCCGTTCTTCGCGAGGATCGAGATGGCGGCGTTGCCGAGGCCGTCGTTGGCGGCCAGGACGCCCCCGATGGTCGGGTTCTGCGTGAGCATCTGCTCGAAGATCGTCGCGGCCTGCTGGTTGTCCCACTCCGGCACGGCCTGCTCGGCGACGACGGTGTACTGCGTCATCGGGTCGAGGACGCTGTGGGCGCCGGCGGCGAAGAGGGTCGCGTTGTTGTCGGTCGGCGAGCCGTTGAGGTAGGCGATGTCCGTCGGCTCGTCGCCGAGGCACTGGGCCAGGCCCTCGCCCTGGAGCTCGCCGACGCGGGTGTTGTCGAAGGAGACGTAGTAGTCCGCCGACCCGCCGAGCGTGAGGCGGTCGTAGTCGATCGTCTGGACGCCGGCCTGCTCGGCCTTGGCCTGGATGGCCGCGCCCGAGTCGCTGTCCAGGTTGACGATGGCGAGGACCGCCACCCCCTGGGTGATCATCTGGTCGGCGATGGTCTGCATGGCCGACGCGTCGCCCTGGGCGTTCTGGATGACGGCCGTGACGCCGGCGTCGTCGAACGCCTGCTGGAGCAGCGGGGCGTCGAAGGACTCCCAGCGGGCCGAGGACTCGGTGTCGGGGAGGATCACGCCGACCTGGGGGCTGTCGGACCCCCCGCCGCCGTCGGTGCTGCCACCGGAGCTGCCCGAGCCGGAGCCGGAGTCGCTGCCGCAGCCGGCGAGGGCGAGGACGGCGGCCGCGGAGGCGGCCGCGAGGGCGGTGCTGCGCACGCGCATGGATGCTCCTTCGCATCGTGGACCCGGGTCGTCGTCGGCCCGTGGATAAGTCGCGGGCCCGAACATATCTGTGACGGGGCCGTCCGACGACCACCGTGATGCGATCGTGACGCGGCAGCACCTGCCCGGGTGACGGACCCCCCAGCGGTGGAGGGCGCGCCGGCGCCTCGACGCCGCCGGCGCGGCGGGTGCGACGCGGGACGCGAGCAGGGGTCCGCCCCGGGTCCCCGACGGCATCGGGCCCCGTCGGACGCGCTGGGCCCTGACCTGCGACGACGGTGCATCACCGCAGGTCAGAGGGGGTCCCCGACCTCGCCGCAGGCGGTTGACACCGGCCCTGCCCCGAGTACCGTCGTCGTCGGCCACCGCGGCCACCCGTGCACGTGGTGGAGCAGCGGCGGACCCGCTCGCCCCGTAGACAACGTCCCGCAGACCCCGGCGCCACCGAGGCTCGGACGGACCGAAGGGCGGGCGGGTCCGTCCGCTCAGCCGCCCCGCCGGCAGCTCGACGTCGCGGCTCCGGCGCCGTCGCCGGGCCCCCTGGTCGGGCGCCTACCCTGGGCCCGTGCTGCTGCGCCCCTCGCCCCTGGCCCGCGCGGCCACCGCCGCGCTGGGGGGCGCGCTCGTGGCGGTCGCCTTCCCCGAGCCGGGCTGGTGGTGGCTCGCCGCCCCCGGGGTCGGCGCCCTCGTGGCCGCCGTCGCCGGCACGCGGCTGCGCACCGCCGCCCTCCTGGGGCTCCTCCACGGCCTGGTCCTCTTCGGCGTGCTGCTGCGCTGGACGGCGGAGTACGTCGGCCCGGTCGCCTACGCGCTCGCGGTGGCCGAGGCCCTCTTCGTCGCCCTCACCGGGGTCCTCGTCGCGCTCGTGCTGCGCCGTCGCACCCCGGGCACGGCCGGCCGGGCCCGCGCCGGCACGCCCGCGCGCCGGG
>NZ_JABEMA010000416.1 GCF_013004605.1 Pseudokineococcus marinus | reverse complement strand
GGCCGCCGGGTCGACGGCGCCGCGGACGGTGCGCGCCGTCGCGGACAGGGGCGCGGCGGGGTCGGCCGGGTCGGCGCTCCCGCTGTCGGGCGCGTCGTCCCGGCGCTCGCGCTCCGGGGGAGCGGAGCCCGCAGCGTCTGGTGTCACAGCGTCTGGTGTCACAGCGTCTGGCCCCCGTCGACGTAGAGCGTCTGGCCGGTGACGTAGGACGCCTCGTCGGAGGCGAGGAAGGCCACCGCCTCGGCGATGTCCTCGGGCTGGCCGATGCGTCCGACCGGCGTGCGCTCGGCGACCGCCTCGCGGTAGGCCTCCGGCGTCATCCCCAGGCGAGCAGCCGTCGCGTCCGTCATGTCGCTCTGGACGAAGCCGGGAGCCACGGCGTTCGCGGTGATCCCGAACCGGCCCAGCTCCACGGCGAGGGTCCGGGTGAAGCCCTGCAGGCCCATCTTGGCCGCCGAGTAGTTGGCCTGGCCCCGGCTGCCGAGGGCGCTGACGCTCGAGAGGCTGATGATCCGGCCCCTCTTCTGCTCGACCATCGGGGCCTGCACGGCGCGCGAGACGAGGAAGGCGCCGCGCAGGTGCACCGCCATGACGGTGTCCCAGTCCTCCTCGCTCATCTTGAAGAGCAGGTTGTCCCGGGTGACGCCCGCGTTGTTGACGGCGACGTCGAGGCCGCCCAGCTCGGCCACGACCCGCTCGACCCCGCCGGCGACCGCGTCGGCGTCGGTCACGTCGACGGCGAGCCCGAGGGCCCGCGCGCCCGTGGCGGCGAGGTCGGCCGCCGCGCGCTCGGCGCGCTCGCCGTCGAGGTCGAGCAGCGCCACCGCGGCGCCCCCGGCGGCGAGGCGCCGCCCGATCGCCGCACCGATGCCCCGGCCGCCCCCGGTGACGAGCGCCACCCTGCCCTGCACGCCTGCCATGGCTTCCCCCTGCTCCGTCGCGGGTCTGCGCCGCCGCCCCGGGCGGGGCGACCGCGGGCACGGTAGCCGGGGCGGCGCGGGTCGACCTCGTGGGGCGACCCGCCGCTCGGCCTCCCACGGGGTCCACCGCGGCCGCGGCCGGTGGCCGCGCGTGTCCTGGTGGTCGCCAGCCACCGGTGGCACCAGGGTGGGCCCCATGAAGGTCCTCGTCACGGGAGCCAGCGGCAACCTCGGCACCGCGCTGCGCCGGCGCCTCGCCCGCGAGGACGACGTGGAGGTCGTCGGCCTCGTGCGGCGCCCGCCCGAGCCCTCCTCCGGTGGGCGCGTCCGCTGGGTCGGCGCCGACCTCGCCTCCCCCGCGTCGGTGCCGGTGCTCGAGCGCGAGATGGCGGACGCCGACGCCGTCGTCCACCTCGCGTGGCTGCTGCAGCCGAGCCGCGACGAGGCCGCGCTGCGCGCCGCAAACGTCGACGGCACCCGCCGGGTGGCCACGGCGGCCGCCGCCGCGGGGGTCCACCTCGTGCACGCCTCGTCGGTGGGCGCCTACGCCCCGCGGGCGACGCCCGTCCCCGACGGCGCCGCGGGCCCCGACGGGCAGCCGCGCGACGCCGTGGGCGAGGACTGGCCGACGACCGGTGTCCCGACGTCGCTCTACAGCCGCCAGAAGGTGGCCGCGGAGCGGGTGCTCGACGAGGTGCAGCGCGCCGTGCCGGGTGCGCGCGTCGCGCGGCTGCGGCCCGGGCTCGTACTGCAGGGCGACGCCGGCTCGGAGATCGGCCGCTACTTCCTCGGCGGGCTGCTGCCGCTGTCCCTCGTGGGGCGCGTCACCCTGCCGGTGCTGCCGCTGCCGGAGGAGGTCGTCTTCCAGGTCGTCCACGCCGACGACGTCGCCGAGGCGGTGCTGCGGGTGCTGCGCACCGGTGCGCAGGGGCCGTTCAACCTCGTCGCCCCGCCCGTCGTCGACCGGATGGACGTCGCCGCCGCCGTGCGGGCGCAGCGCGTGCCCCGGCTGCCGGCCCGGGCGCTGCGCGCCCTCGCGACCGCCACGTGGCGCGCCCGGCTGCAGCCGACCGAGGCCGGGTGGGTGGACCTGCTCACGCAGGTGCCGCTGCTGTCCTCCGCGCTCGCCCGGGCCGAGCTGGGCTGGGAGCCGGCCGTCCGGGCCCAGGACGCGCTCACCGAGCTCGTCGACGGGCTCGGCCGCGGCCGGGGTGCGAGCACCCCGCCCCTGAGGCCCCGCGGGGCCGTCCGCG
>NZ_JABEMA010000415.1 GCF_013004605.1 Pseudokineococcus marinus | reverse complement strand
CGTCGCCGGCGGCGAGGTGGACCGCCTCGGCCGCGGCGTCTACGCGCTCGCCTCGGCGCCCGCCCCGATCCGGGCCGCGGCCGCCGTGCGCGGCGCCGTCTCCCACGCCAGCGCCGCCCGGCTCTGGATGGTCGACCCGCTGCACCGTCCGGCGCGCGTGTCCGTGACGGTGCCCCGCACCGCACGCCGGCGCCGACCTCTCCCCGGGACCCGCCTGCACTGGGCGGACCTCGGCCCCGCCGAGGTCGACGGCGCCGTGACGGCGCCGCTCCGGACGGTGCTGGACTGCGTCCGCACCCTGCCGTTCGGCGAGGGGCTCGGGGTCGCGGACGGCTTCCTGCGGCGGGGGCTCGTCGAGCCGGGCGAGCTCGCCGCAGCCGCTGGAGCCCTGCGGGGCCCGGGCAGCGCGCGGGCGCGAGCGGTGGCGGCAGCCGCGGACGCCCGCAGCGACAACCCGTTCGAGTCCGCGCTGCGAGCGGTGGTCCTGCGCTGCGGGGGGGGGCGCCTTCGTGCCGCAGGTGCGCGTCGTGCTGCCCGACCTCGGCGTGGTGCGACCGGACCTCCTCGACGAGGAGCGCCGCATCGCGCTGGAGGCCGACAGCTTCGCCTGGCACGGCTCGCGCGCCGCGCTCGCCCGCGACTGCGAGCGCTACGACGCTCTCGTGGTCGAGGGCTACCTCGTCCTCCGCTTCTCGTGGGAGCAGGTCGTGGGCGTCCCCGACGCGGTCGCCGACACCGTCCGCCGGGCGGTCGCCCTCGTCGACCAGCGCCATGCCGTGCACAGCGACCTGCAGACCGCGGCACCGCCCGACGCCACGAGGCGTTGACCTGCGGCGACGTCGTGGAGGCCCCGGCCTTGGCTCGATCTGCAGGTCGCTGTGCGCGCACCGCCGACCACCCGGCCGGACCCGGGCTCGTGGGAGCATCGGCGCGGCCGCCGGGCGAGGCCCGGGCCACGGCCGCGTCCACCACCGGAGGCCCCCGTGCGCGTGCTCGTCCTCAACGGCCCCAACCTGGGCCGGCTGGGCCTGCGCGAGCCGGCCGTCTACGGGTCGACGACGCACGCCGAGCTGGCGGAGGACCTGCGGGAGCTCGGCTCCTCGCTGGGCCTCGAGGTGGAGGTCCGCCAGACCGACGCCGAGCACGAGATGCTCGCCTGGCTGCACGACGCCGCCGACGACGGGGTGCCGGTGGTGCTCAACCCCGCGGCGTGGAGCCACACGTCGGTGGCGCTGCGGGACGCCTGCGCCATGCTCACGGCGCCGCTCGTGGAGGTCCACCTGTCGAACATCCATGCGCGGGAGGCGTTCCGGCACCACAGCCACGTCAGCGCCGTCGCGACCGGCGTGGTGGCCGGGCTCGGCCCGGGCGGGTACCGGGCGGCGCTGCGCTGGCTCGCGGAGGCGACGGGCACGACGCCCGCGCAGGGCGCGGCCGCGGCTCCCGGAGCCTCCCCCGACGGCCCCGCGGCGGACGAGTGATCGTCCTCGTCGGCTTCCTCGGCGCGGGCAAGACCACGGTGGGCCGCCTGCTCGCCGAGCGTCTCGACCTGCCCTTCCGGGACGCGGACGAGGTGGTCGTCGAGCGGGCCGGCCGCACGGTCGCCGAGGTCTTCGCGACCGACGGCGAGGCGGCCTTCCGCGCCCTCGAGCACGAGGTGGTCACGGACCTCCTGCGCGGCGACGACGCCGTGGTCTCCCTCGGCGGCGGCGCGGTCGAGCACCCCGGCACCGCGGCGGCCCTGCGCGGGCTGCCGACTGCGCGGCCGGGGGCGCACGTCGTGCACCTGGAGGTCTCGCTGGCCGAGGCCCGGGCGCGTGTGGGCGACGACCGCGGTCGCCCGATGCTCGCCCGGCCCGACCTCGACGCCGTGCACGCCCGCCGCCTGCCGGGCTTCGCCGACGTGGCGACCGCCGAGGTCGCGACCGCGGGCCGGACGCCGGCCGAGGTGGCCGACGCCGTCACCACGGCCCTCGCGGCGACCTCGGCGTAGGACCGCGCCGGACGTCGCTCCCGTCAGCCCGCGACGGACACGACGAGGGCCAGGGCCCCGGCCGTGACGGAGACGGCGGCCGCTCGCGGGCGCCACCCACCGGGAGCGGTGGCCGCGGCCGCGCCGACCAGCGCCACGACGGCCAGGGGCCCGACCCCGGGCAGCCGCTGCAGGCCGGTC
>NZ_JABEMA010000414.1 GCF_013004605.1 Pseudokineococcus marinus | reverse complement strand
GGCGGGGTGGTCAGGAGAGCTCGACGACGGCGCGGCCCGCCGCGTCGACGACGACCCGCCCGCCCTCGAAGGGCGTCACCGTGCCGCGGCCGGCCGGTCGCGTGCTGCCCGTGGGGTAGCCGAGCCGCGAGCGCTCCCAGCCGGCGCGGGCCCAGGCGTCGCGGGCCGGCCGCTCCACCGCCGACGCCCCGAGGCCGCGCACCGCGTACACCGAGCCGCCCTGGAAGTGCTGGTAGGCGGCGCGCCCGTCCGGCGTGGCGCCCTGCTCGGTGGTCGGGTAGGCCAGGGCGCCCGTCTCCGAGCCGCTGCGCGCCCAGGCGTCGAGCACGCCCCCGGTGAGGGCGCGGGTGCCGCCGGGGCCGGCCAGCAGGAGCCCGCCCTGGAACCACTGGTAGCTGCCGCGGCCGTCCGCCGTGCGCCCGGCGTCGCCGGTCGGGTAGCCGAGCGGCGAGCGCTCCCAGCCGCGCTGCGCCCACGAGGAGCGCAGCGCCCCGGAGAGGACGCGGGCGCCCGTCGACGGGGTCGCGTAGACCGACCCGCCCTGGAAGTGCTGGTAGGTGCCGCGACGGTCCGGCGTCGCCGTCGTGTCCGACGTGGGGAAGCCGAGGGCGGAGCCCTCCCAGCCCAGGGAGGCCCAGCGGTCGCGGACCGGGCCCGCCACCACGCGGGTCCCCGTCGCCCTGTTGTAGTAGAGGGAGCCGCCCTCGAAGTGCTGGTAGAGGCCGTCGCGGCCCGGGACGGGGGTGGTGCCGGAGACGGGGTAGCCGAGCGACGAGCGCTCGAAGCCCAGGGCCGCCCAGCGGGCCGCCGGGGCGCCGCGGACGACGTGGGCGCCGGTCGTCGCCGTCCAGTAGACGCTCCCGCGCTCGTACGCGCGGTAGGCCCCGCGCCCGTCGGGCGTCGACGTCTCCGGTCCGACGGCGGCGCGCAGCGGGCCGCGGTCGCCGCCGGAGGCGGCCCAGGCGGCGTCGACGGCGCCGTCGCTGCGGGCGCCCGCGAAGGTCCACCAGGACGAGCGGAGGTCGAAGCGGGACCCGCTCGCGCCCGTGCGGACGGCGACGCCCGTCGTGCAGTGCACCTCCAGTCGCGTGATGCGACCGCCCCACTCGCCGCGGCCGTCGCGGCCGGTCACCGCGAGGCCGGTGGCGCGGCCGCCGGACGGGCAGGAGCGGGAGGCCGTCTCGACGGACAGGCGCGCGGTCCAGGTGCCGAGCGCGTCTCCGGTGGCGCTGCCGGTGCGCACCGAGAACGGGTCCTCGCGCGGCACGAGGTAGGGCTTGCCGCCGTCGGCGCTCCACCCGCCGTTGCTCGAGGAGAACTGCGTGAAGGCCGGGGCGCCCCCGTAGGCGCGGTAGCGGCCCGCGGTCGCCGCCACGGCCGCGTTCGTCGACGCCGGCTGGCGCCACGTCGTGGTGCTGCCGCTGCGCGTCTCGTAGCCCAGGTAGACCTGGCAGGCGGTCGTGTCGCAGGTGTCCCAGGCGGCGCGCGGCGTGAGGGTCGCGAGGACGTAGCTGCGCGCGGCGACGGCCTGCGCCTGCAGCGCCGCCGGGTGCCACGAGGCCGGGCTCTCCGCGGGCACGACCCCCCGCAGGTACGCCTCGAGGTCGAGCACGTTGACGGGCACGACCGTGCCGCTGCCCGTCGGGACGGTGACGGCCCCCTCGACGACGGTCCCGCCGGACCCGCGGACGACGAGCAGGCGGCCGGAGGAGGTGACGACGGGCGCGGTCGTCCAGGTCTCGGACCACGCGGCGGCGCCGCCGGGGTCGCGCACCACGCCCCGGACGGACGTGCCGCTGCGGTCGAGGACGAGGGTCTGGTCGGCGCGGACCCGCCGGCCGGAGGTGCTCACCACGAGCTCGCGGCCCTCCGCCGAGCGCAGCGAGACGGAGGGCCCGCCCAGGGCCGTGAGCCCGACGCGCAGGGTCCGCGGGCCGGTGACGGCCGTGGTGGTGCCCGGGTAGGAGAAGTCGAGGATCTCGTCGGCCGTCTGGCCCGCCGCGGCCCGCGACTGCGCGCCCCACTGCGACATCCCGTTGCCGTGGCCCCACCCGTGGCCGCGCAGCTCCCAGCCCCCGTCGACCGGGGCGACGACGTCCGCGGCGCTCGCGGGCGCCGCGCCCAGGGGCACGAGGACGCCGCCCAGGACGGCCGCGACGGCGAGCACGGCGCGCG
>NZ_JABEMA010000413.1 GCF_013004605.1 Pseudokineococcus marinus | reverse complement strand
CCTGGACGCCGAGACGGCGCGCCGCCTCGAGGAGGAGGAGCGCCGCGAGGCGAGCTCGCGGCTCGCGCTCACGGCGCTGCTGCGCGCCGCCTCCGACCTCGAGGCCCGCGACGCGCCCGCGCTCGCCGACCTCACCGACGCCCTGGCCCGCACGGGCCTCGAGCTGGCCGCGGCCGTCGTCGGCGCCGAGGTGCGCGCCGGCGCCGCGCGGGCGACGTCCCGGAGGGCGTGCAGCTCCTCGAGGACCCCTCGCTCGGGCGCGGCGACGCCGTCGCCGAGCACCCCGGCGGCAGCGTCGACGCGCGGCTCGACCAGGCGCTGCAGCGCGCCGCCGACGTCCTGCTCGGCGGCGGCGCGTGAGCGTCCCCCTGCAGTCCGGACACGCCCCGGCCAGCCCCGCGGACGCCGAGCGCCCGACGTCCCTCGTGGGGCACCGCTGGTCCGCCCCGCTCGCCTCCCCGCCGGCGCAGCGCCGTCCCCCGGTCGAGGCGCCGCCCCGGCCGAGCCCCGTGCCGCTGCCCGACACGGCGGCCGACGTCCCCGTGCCGGCCATGCCCGCCGGGCTCGAGGCGCTCGCGGCCCGCGTGGCCGCCGCCCGCCGCGCCGGCGGCCCCCTCGCCCTCGGCGTCGTCCGGTCCGTCACGGGGCTGGCCGTCGAGGTCGTCGGGCTCACCGCAGGGGTCGGCGAGGTCCTCGACATCGGCCACGAGGGCGTCCCGCCCGTGCGCGCCGAGGTCGTGGGCGTCCGCGCCGGCGTCCTCGCGTGCATGCCGCTCGGCATGGCCGACGGCCTGGCCGCCGGCGTCCCCGTCCGCCGCTCCGCCCCCCGCCTCACCGTCCGCGTCGGCGACGCCCTCCTCGGGCGCGTGCTCGACGGCCTCGGGCGCCCCCTCGACGGCGCGCCGGTGCCCGCGGGCCTCGCCGAGGTGCCGCTCGAGGCGCCGCCGCCACCGGCCCTGCAGCGCCAGCGCGTCTGCGAGCCCCTGCCGCTCGGCGTGCGCGTGCTCGACACCCTCGTCCCCGCCGGCCGCGGGCAGCGCTTCGGCCTCTTCGCCGGCTCCGGCGTCGGCAAGTCGAGCCTCATGTCGATGGTGGCCCGCGGCGCCCGCGCCGACGTCGTCGTCCTCGCCCTCGTCGGCGAGCGCGGCCGCGAGGTCCGCGAGTTCCTCGAGGACGACCTCGGGCCCGAGGGCCTCGCCCGCAGCGTCGTCGTCGTCGCGACCTCCGACGAGCCGCCGCTCGTGCGCCTCAAGGCGGCGGCCACGGCGACGGCGATCGCCGAGCACTTCCGCGACCAGGGCCTCGACGTCGTCCTCATGATGGACTCCCTCACCCGCGTGGCCACGGCCCAGCGCGAGATCGGCCTCTCGGTCGGCGAGCCCCCGGCCACGCGCGGCTTCCCGCCGTCGGTCTTCGCGCTGCTGCCGCGCCTGCTCGAGCGGGCGGGCCCCGGCGTCGTCGGGTCCATCACCGGCATCTACACCGTCCTCGTCGACGGCGACGACCACGACGAGCCGGTCGCCGACGCCGCGCGCTCCATCCTCGACGGGCACGTCGTCCTCGACCGCAAGCTCGCGACCGCGGGCCACTTCCCGGCCGTCGACGTCCTCGGCTCCGTCTCCCGCGTGGCCTCCCGCGTGACGACGGCGGAGCAGCGCGCCGACGCGACGGCGGTCCGCCGGGCCCTCGCCGCGCGCCGCGACGCCCAGGACCTCGTGGACGTCGGCGCGTACGTGCCCGGCGCCGACCCGCTCGTCGACGCCGCGCTCGCGGCCGCGCCGAGCACGCGCGCCTTCCTCACCCAGTCCGTCGACTCCCTGGCGGACCCGGACACGTCGTGGGCGGCCCTGTCGGGGCTCGCGCGGCTGCTCGACCCCGACGCCCCGTCGCTCCACGGCGGCGCCCACCAGGGCGCCGCCGCGTGAGCGGCTTCCGCCTCGCCGGCCTCCTGCGGGTGCGGCGCACGCAGGAGAAGCTCGCCGCCGGCGAGAGCGCGATGTCCGCCTCCGAGGCGCGCGTGGCACGGCGCCTCCACGAGGAGGCTCGTGCCGTGCTGGGCGCCCACCAGCTGGCCGGGGGAGGCCCCGCCGGCTGGGCCGCGTCCGTCGCGGCCCGCTCGGCGCTGCGCGGCGGGCTCCTCGAGGCCCAGGGCGAGGCC
>NZ_JABEMA010000412.1 GCF_013004605.1 Pseudokineococcus marinus | reverse complement strand
GGCGCGGGCGCCCCGCCCGGTCTCAGCGGTAGCGGACCGTCGTGGCGCCCGTCGAGCGGGTCCAGGTGATCGTGCCGCCCTGGAAGGTCCCGACCTCGCCCGTCGCGGTGGAGCGCTGGTCGGCCGTCGGGTACCCGAGGCGCGACCTCTCCCAGCCGAGCGAGGCCCAGCGGTCGCGGACGGCGCCCCGGACGTCGTGCGCGCCGGTCTTCGGGGAGAAGTAGACCGAGCCGCCCTGGAAGTGGTTGAAGGCACCGCCGCGGATCGGCGTCTCGTCGGTCGTGGGGAAGCCGAGCACGCCGTACTCCCAGCCCTTCGAGGCCCAGGCCGCGCGGATCTTCCCCTTGACCACGTGGGTGCCGACCGGCTTGGAGTAGTAGACCGAGCCGCCCTGGAAGTGGGCGAAGAGACCGCCCGGGATGGGCGTCACGTCCGTGGTGGGGAAGCCGAGGTAGCCGTTCTCCCAGCCGGTGGTCGCCCACTTGTCGAAGACCGGGCCGCGCACGACGTGGGCGCCGGTGGCGGCGGAGGTGTAGATCGAGCCCCGCTCGAAGTGGTTGAACGCCCCGCCGGTGATCCAGGTCTGGTCGGTGGTCGGGAAGCGCAGGAAGGACTTCTCCCAGCCCATCGAGGCCCACTTCTCGAGGATCGAGCCGCGGACGACGGCCGGGGCCGTGCGGGGGCCGTCGAAGATGGAACCGCCGGCGAAGTGCTGGTACTGGCCGCCGAGCGCGATGTCCTTGACGGGCCCCTGCTCCGCGCCGAGCTCGCCGGACGCGCCGCCGTAGGCCTTCCACTTGGCCGTGATCGCGGAGAGCGGCGCCGGGGGGACCACGACGGCCGAGGAGGGGACGAGGAGCTGCGCCACGCGGTCGCGGATGGGGCCCATCTGCGCGTAGCCGTTCTTGCCCGGGCAGGTGGTGTAGCCGACGTCGCGGTGGGCGAAGATCGTCGGGAGCGTGACGGTGCTGCCCTTGGCGAACTTGATGCCCGAGGCGCCCGAGACCAGGCGCGCGGTGCCCTTGGGGTCGATGCCGGCCAGGGAGAAGCGCCAGGCGATGACCCGCGAGACCGTGTCGACCATGGCGGCGGGCACGGCGGCGGTGTCGTAGTTGCCGATCATCGAGACGCCGACGGTGCCGGTGTTGAAGCCCGCGGCGTGGGCGCCCACGACGGTCTTCGAGAGGCTCCCGTAGCGGCCCTCCCACGCCTGGCCGAAGCGGTCGACCAGGAAGTTGTAGCCGAGGTCGCACCAGCCGTTGGACTTCACGTGGTAGGCGTAGAAGCTGCGGATGATGCCGGGGACCTGCGACTGCGCGTAGCCGTTGGCGCTCGCGGCGTGGTGGACGGTGGCCGCCTTGAGCGT
The DNA here is from genome assembly GCF_013004605.1 of Pseudokineococcus marinus. GTDB lineage: Bacteria > Actinomycetota > Actinomycetes > Actinomycetales > Quadrisphaeraceae > Pseudokineococcus > Pseudokineococcus marinus. Next base: position 862 of record NZ_JABEMA010000412.1, on the reverse strand, counting down.
CGCCGAGGACGGCGTGCACGTGCGGATCGACTCGTCGGCGCCCCACTGGGCGCGGGTCTTGATCGACGGCTGGCCGACGGCGGCGAGCGCCGCGTCGGGGGCCTGGGCGGCCGCGGCGTCCGCGGGGCTCGTGCCGGGGTCGACGAGGGTGAGGCCGGCGGCGTCGACGTCGTCGGCGCCGAGGCGCACCTCGACCTGGCGGTCGTCGGCGCCGGGGCCGATCCACAGGGGCTCGGTCGACCAGCGGCCGGTCGGGGCGGCCCCGTCCTCGCCCGCCTCGAGCTCGAGCGTGGTCCAGCTGGTCCAGCCGGCGTCGTCCTGCACCCGCACCTCGACGGGCGCGACGGGCGGGGCGGAGAACTGCACGCCCACGGTCTCGGCGTCACCGGCCGCGACCGCGCGGACCACGGAGGCGGGGCCCTGGGTGACCTCGAGGGAGGCGAGGGCCGCGGAACCGGCCTCGCCGAGGGGGACGACCTCGACCTCGGGGGCCACGGGGGCGGGCTGCGGGCTGCTCTGGGGGGTGGCGGCGGCCGCATGCCCCAGGGGCACCGCCACCAGGGCTGCGACGACGCCGGTCGTCACGAGATCGCGAGTGAGTCGCACAGCGACTGCACCTCCATGTCCGTCGGTTTCCGCGTTGCGGTGTCGACGGACCATCGGGGGCGCCCCGAGACGACTTGACCGGGCCGTGACCGGGGCGGAAGCGCCGCGAGGAGGCCCGGCAGGGGCCTCGTCGGCCCTGCGCACCCAGGCGACGTCCAGCGCCCGTCCAGGTGACGGCGCCGCGCGCGGCCCCAGCCGCAGCGGCTCGCCGGTTCCGGAGCGGCCCCGGGGGCGCCCGCCCGCCCGCGGGCGGGCC
>NZ_JABEMA010000411.1 GCF_013004605.1 Pseudokineococcus marinus | reverse complement strand
CGGTGCGTCGCCTCGAGCAGCGCGCCCGCGACGCCGAGGCGGCCGGCCCGGCATGAGCGCTCCCGGCCCGGTCATCGGCAGGGGCACCGGCGGACGCCCTCGGCGGCGCCGCCGCACCCGCGCCTGGTGGCTGGCGCGCGGCTACCTCAACCTCGTGCCCACCGCGGCGGCGCTCGCGTGGGGCGTCGCGCACGGTGGGCGCCCGGTCGTCGGGCGCGACCTCTTCGTCGAGTGCGGCGGCATGCGCCGCGGCTACGCCCGCGGCGGCACGACGGTGGGCAGCGTCTGGCTCCACGGCGGCCTCGGCGGGCCGGAGCGGCGCCGCCACGAGGCGCGCCACGCCGACCAGTGGGCCGTCCTCGGCCCGCTCCTCATGCCGGCGCTGTACGGCCTGGAGGCCGCGCTCACCGGGGCCGACCCGCGGCGCAGCCGCTTCGAGCGGCACGCGGGGCTCGAGGACGGCGGCTACGCGCCCCGGCGCGGCTCCCGTCCTGCTCCGGAGCCCACGCCGGACGAGGTCCCCGGCGCGCCCCCGCGGCGCCGATAGGCTCCCCGGTGACGGGTCGCCAGCGGTCGTCCCGGGCGCCGACCCTGCGGGTCGCCCCCGCCGGACGGCCGCCACCGACCACATCGACCACATCGACCACCGACCACATCGACCACCGAGCCCCCAGGAGACGTCGTGGCCAGCATCGAGGCCGTCGGAGCACGCGAGATCCTCGACAGCCGAGGCAACCCCACCGTCGAGGTGGAGGTCGCCCTCGACGACGGCGTCCTCGCCCGCGCGGCGGTGCCGTCGGGGGCGTCCACCGGCGCCTTCGAGGCGACCGAGCGCCGTGACGGCGACGACGCCCGCTACGGCGGCAAGGGCGTCCAGGGCGCCGTCGACGCCGTCCTCGACACCATCGGCCCCGAGCTCGTGGGCCTCGACGCGTCCGAGCAGCGGCTCGTCGACGCGGCGATGCTCGAGCTCGACGGCACCCCCAACAAGTCCTCGCTCGGCGCCAACGCCGTCCTCGGCGTCTCGCTCGCCGTCGCGCGCGCCGCGGCCGAGTCGGCGTCGCTGCCGCTGTTCCGCTACGTCGGCGGCCCCAACGCGCACGTGCTGCCCGTGCCGATGATGAACATCGTCAACGGCGGCGCCCACGCCGACTCCGGCGTCGACGTGCAGGAGTTCATGATCGCGCCGATCGGCGCGCCGACCTTCCGCGAGTCGCTGCGCTGGGGCGCGGAGGTCTACCACGCGCTGAAGTCGGTGCTGAAGCAGCGCGGCCTGTCGACGGGCCTCGGCGACGAGGGCGGCTTCGCCCCCGACCTGCCGAGCAACCGCGAGGCGCTCGACCTCATCGCCACCGCCGTCGAGAAGGCGGGGCTCACGCTCGGCTCCGACGTCGCGCTGGCGCTGGACGTCGCGGCCACCGAGTTCCACGAGGGCGGCACCTACCGCTTCGAGGGCCAGGACCGCACGGCCGAGCAGATGGCGGCGTACTACACCGAGCTCGTCGACGCCTACCCGCTCGTCTCGATCGAGGACCCGCTCGACGAGGACGACTGGGAGGGCTGGGCGTCGCTGACGGCGGCCCTCGGCCAGCGCGTGCAGCTCGTCGGCGACGACCTCTTCGTCACCAACCCCGAGCGCCTCCAGCGGGGCATCGACGGCGGCGCCGCCAACGCGCTCCTCGTCAAGGTCAACCAGATCGGCACGCTCACCGAGACCCTCGACGCCGTGGCCCTCGCCCACCGCAGCGGCTACCGGGCGATGATGAGCCACCGCTCGGGCGAGACCGAGGACACGACGATCGCCGACCTCGCCGTCGCCACCGACTGCGGGCAGATCAAGACGGGCGCCCCGGCGCGCTCGGAGCGCGTCGCCAAGTACAACCAGCTCCTGCGCATCGAGGAGGAGCTCGACGAGGCCGCGCGCTACGCGGGCCGCGGCGCCTTCCCGCGCTGGAAGGGCTGACCGCCTCCTCAGCCCTCGGCCCCGCGCGGGGCTGAGGGCGCCCCTCCCCGCGGCGCGCGCCGCGGGGAGGGTGAGCACCACCGGACGGGACCGGAGCCCGGACGGACGCACGCACGCGAGCAGGAGCAGCAGGACCCGGACGCGGGCGGGCGACGGGCAGCACGACGGGCGGAGGGCACGCATGGCAGGCGCACGGCGGCCGCTGGCGCCGCGGGCGGGGCGGGCCGGGGCTCCCTCGCCCGAGGCGCACGGGCCCGCGGACGACGAC
>NZ_JABEMA010000410.1 GCF_013004605.1 Pseudokineococcus marinus | reverse complement strand
GTCGGGCGCCCTGCGCCCTTGGGCGCCGCAGCAGCTGCCGACGTGGATGACGCCGACCCTGTCGGTCGTCGTCGCCTGCGCCGGCCTCGTCCGCGGCGCCGACCTCGTGCGCTCGCCGACGTCGACCTAGGAGCGGGGCGACGACGTCGCGCACGGGGACCTCCGGGGTCGCGGGCGGGGGGCTGGCTCCGGCGGGTGGCGGATGAGGAGCCGGCCGGGGCGGGTGGCGCGGACGGGACGCCCGGGAGGGGCCCGGACGCGACGACGGCGCCGGCCCGCCCAGCTGGGGGCGGACCGGCGCCGTCGGGGCGGGCCTACTTGGAGGCGCCGGCCTTCTTGCCGTAGCGCTGCTGGAACCGGGCCACGCGGCCGCCGGTGTCCAGGATCTTCTGCTTGCCCGTGTAGAACGGGTGGCACGCGGAGCAGACGTCGGCCTTGATCTCGCCGCTCTTGTCGGTGCTGCGCGTGGTGAACGTCTCGCCGCACGTGCACGACACCGTGGTCGTCACGTACTCGGGGTGCTGCCCGGCCTTCATCTGGTGCGTCCTCTCGTCGGTGCCCCGGGTCGTGCGGCGCTGGTCGCGCGAGCACGTGAACCGGGACGGCGCGGTCGATGGTGCCACGACCTCGACCACCCCCCACAACGCCGGGGGGCGCCTCGGCCTTCCCGCCGCCCGGGCGGGCCGGGCGGCGGGAGCGGGCGGGCGCTCGCCGCGCCCGCCCGCTGCGGTCAGCTCGGGGAGAGCTCGCTGCGCTGGTCCCCGCCCGGGCCCGAGGGCGCCGTCCGCTGGACCTGCATGAGGAACTCGGCGTTGCTGCCGGTCTCGCGCAGCTTGCCGAGCACGAGCTCGATGGCCTGGGTGGAGTCCAGGGCGCCGAGCACCCGGCGGAGCTTGTAGACGACCTTGAGCTCCTCGGCCGACATGAGGATCTCCTCGCGCCGCGTGCCGGAGGCGTTGACGTCGACCGCCGGGAAGATGCGCTTGTCGGCCAGGTGCCGCGCCAGGCGCAGCTCCATGTTCCCCGTGCCCTTGAACTCCTCGAAGATCACCTCGTCGGCCTTCGACCCCGTCTCGACGAGCGCCGAGGCGAGGATCGTCAGCGAGCCGCCGTGCTCGATGTTGCGGGCGGCGCCGAAGAAGCGCTTCGGCGGGTACAGCGCCGAGGCGTCGATGCCGCCGGACAGGATGCGCCCGGACGCCGGCGCCGAGGTGTTGTAGGCCCGCGAGAGGCGCGTCAGCGAGTCGAGCAGCACGACGACGTCGTGCCCCAGCTCGACGAGGCGCTTGGCCCGCTCGATGGCCAGCTCGGCGACCGTCGTGTGGTCGTCGGCGGGACGGTCGAAGGTCGAGGCGATGACCTCGCCCTTCACCGTCCGCTGCATGTCGGTGACCTCCTCGGGCCGCTCGTCGACGAGCACGACCATGAGGTGGACGTCCGGGTTGTTGCGCGTGATCGCGTTGGCGATCTGCTGCATGACGATCGTCTTGCCGGCCTTGGGCGGCGCGACGATCAGGCCGCGCTGGCCCTTGCCGATGGGCGCCACGAGGTCGATGACGCGCTGGGTGTAGTGACCGCGCTCGGTCTCCAGGCGCAGGCGGTCCTGCGGGTACAGCGGCGTGAGCTTGGTGAAGTCGGGGCGGCGGCGCGCCTCGTCCGGCTGCAGGCCGTTCACCGTGTCCACGCGCACCAGCGGGTTGAACTTCTGGGCCCGCTGCTGGCGCTGCTGGCGGCCGCTGCGGCCGCTCCCGCTCGGGGCGTCCTGCCCGTCGCCGTCGCCGTCGCCCTTCGCCCGGGCGCCGCCGGTGATGACGTCGCCCTTGCGCATGCCGTGCTTCTTGACCTGCGCGAGCGTCACGTAGACGTCGTTCGGCCCGGGCAGGTAGCCCGAGGTGCGCACGAAGGCGTAGCTGTCGAGGACGTCGAGGACGCCCGCCACCGGCACGAGGACGTCGCCCTCGGACACCTCCGGCTCGGCGTCGGGCGCCGGCCCGCCGCCGGGAGCGCTCTCGCCGCGGCCGCGGCGCTTGCGGTCGCGGTAGCGGCCGCGACGACCGCGGCGGCCGCCGAGCTCGTCATCGTCGTCCTGCCCGCCGGAGCGGTCCTGCCGGTCCTGCTGGCCCTGGCCGGCGCCGCGGTCCTGCCGGTCCCCGCGCTCCTGGCGCTCGCCCCGCTCGGGGCGGTCGTCGCGGCCGCGGTCCTGGCG
>NZ_JABEMA010000041.1 GCF_013004605.1 Pseudokineococcus marinus | reverse complement strand
GGTCCGGCCGCCGCCACCCCGTCCCGGCCCGCCGCCTTGGCGCGGTAGAGGGCCGCGTCCGCCGCGCGGTAGAGGCCGGCCAGGTCGCGGGCGTGCTCGGGCGCGTGGGCGACGCCCACGCTGACGGTCGCCGCGACGCCCGCGCCCGTCGGCAGTGCCGTGGTGAGGGGCTTCTCCCGCACCCGCCCGGCGACCTCCTCGGCGCACCGCAGGGCGTCCCGCGCGCTCGTCCCGGGCAGCAGGACGGCCAGCTCGTCGCCGCCGAGCCGGCTGACGACGGCCGACGCGGGCACCACCTCGTGGACGAGCCGCCCGAGGTGCACGAGCAGGGCGTCGCCCACCGGGTGGCCGTGCGTGTCGTTGACCGCCTTGAAGCGGTCGACGTCGACGAGCACGAGGGCCGTGCCCGCGTCGGCGTGCGCCGACGTCAGCGCGCAGGCCGCCGCGTCGTCGAGCACGCGACGGGTGACGAGGCCCGTGAGGGGGTCGACGGCCGCCTGGCGGCGCAGCTCCTCGACGAGGGCGTCGGTCCGGTGGTGCGCGCGGGCGAGGACCCCGGTGAGCGCGACGGCGACCGCTCCCACGTAGGCGCTGTCGGTGAGCGCCTCCTCGAGCGGCAAGAGGGACGCGGTCGTGACCACCTCCCCCACCACCGCGGCCGCCGTGACGACCCACGCCCCGGCCGCGCGCAGGTGGGTCGCCGCGACGAGCACGGGGAGCAGGAAGAAGACCTGCCCGGCCGTCGTGGCGTCGCGGGTGAGCAGGTCGAGGCCGGTCACGAGGCCGACGGAGGCCAGCGGCACCGCGCCGTGGACCCACCGGGGCGCCCGGTGCGGGGCGACGGCCAGCGCCGCCGACCCGGCGAGCAGCGCGACGACCACCCCGACGACGGCCCACAGCGTCCACCCCGGCGGGGGGCGCAGGGCCGTGTACGCGCCCAGCACCACGGCGGCGAGCACCAGGACGGCCCGGAGGGCGCGCAGCGACGCCCGCTCGTCGCGGGGGGAGAAGACGGTCACCCCCACGCCATCGACCGCACGGGCGGCCGCTGCAGGGATCGGTGGGCGGAGCACCCGACCAGGCTCCTCGCCGCCGTGGCGAGAGTCCGCGGAGGCGCCCGCGTGGCAGTCTCGGCGGAGATCGGCCGGGCGGTCCGGCCCCCGAGGGCGGGAGGCGCTGGTGGGCGCGGTCTTCGCGGCGATGTTCGCGGTGGGGGCGCAGCCCTGGGCCCGGTCGGGCCGCCAGGGCGTCGACCTGCTCGACGGGCGCCTCGGCCGCGACGCCGGCCCGAGCGCCAGCGCACCGCGCGCCCTGGACCTCGGCTGCGGCACCGGTGCGGACGCGACCGAGCTGGCCCGTCGCGGGTGGGCCGTCACGGGGGTGGACGACGTCCCCCGGGCGCTGGCCTCCGCGCGGCGCCGCGCGCGCGACGCCGGCGTCGACGTCCACCTCGTCCGGGGCGACGTCGGCGACCTCGCGGGGCTCGACCTCGTCGGGCCGGGGCTGGTCGGGGAGGAGGGCTTCCGGGCCGTTCTCGACGTCGGCTGCCTGCACGGGCTCGACGTCGCGCACCGGGCTGCCGTGGCCCGCGGGCTCGACGCCGTCACCGGTCCGGACACCCTGCTGGCGGTCCTCGCGTGGGCGCCCGCCCGGCGGCTCCCCCCGCTGCCGCGCGGCCTCGACGCCGAGGACCTCCGGGCGTCGCTGCCGGGGTGGTCGCTCGAGCACGTGGAGCCCGCCCGCGCCGACCTGGTGCCCCGCTGGTTGCACCGCACCCGGCCGACCTGGCACGTCCTCGTGCGCCGCTGAGGCGCTCGAGCACGGGCGGGGCGCGGGCGCGGGCGCGGGCGCCAAGTGACCGGAGGGCGGGCCCACCGGCGCTCGGCGGCTCGGGCGGCTCGGGCGGCTCGGGCGGCTCGGGCGGCTCAGATGGTCATGCCGACGTACTTCGTCTCGAGGTACTCGTCGATGCCCTCGCGGCCGCCCTCGCGGCCGAAGCCGCTCTGCTTGACGCCGCCGAAGGGCGCAGCGGGGTTGGACACGACGCCCTGGTTGAGCCCGACCATGCCGGTCTCGACCTGCTCGCAGACGCGCAGGGCCCGGCCGACGTCACGCGTGTAGACGTAGGAGACGAGCCCGTACTCGGTGTCGTTCGCCTGCGCCACGCCCTCCTCCTCGGTGTCGAAGGCGACGACGGGCGCGACGGGCCCGAAGACCTCCTCGCGGAGCAGGCGGGCCGACGCCGGGACGTCCGCGAGCACCGTGGGCGCGTAGAAGTAGCCGCGCCCCCCGGTCCGCTCGCCGCCGGTGAGGACGCGCGCGCCGCCGTCGACGGCGTCGCCGACGAGCTCCTCGACCTTGCCGCGCTGCCGCTCGTCGATGAGCGGCCCCACGTCGACGCCGTCCTCGGTGCCCCGCCCGACGACGAGGGCCGCCATCCGCTCGGTGAGCCGGCGGGTGAACTCCTCGAGGACGCCGCGCTGGACGTGGAAGCGGTTGGCCGAGGTGCACGCCTCCCCGACGTTGCGCATCTTGGCGAGCATCGCGCCGTCGACGGCCGCGTCCAGGTCGGCGTCGTCGAAGACGAGGAACGGCGCGTTGCCTCCGAGCTCCATCGACGTGCGCAGCAGCTGCTGCGCCGACTGCTCGACGAGCGTGCGCCCCACCGGCGTGGACCCGGTGAAGGACAGCTTGCGCAGGCGCCCGTCGCGGACGATCGGCTCGACGACCTCGCCGGTGCGCGACGTCGTCACGACGTTGAGCACCCCGGCCGGCAGGCCCGCCTCGGCGAGGACGTCGGCGAGCGCGCTCATCGTCAGCGGCGTCTGCGAGGCGGGCTTGACGACCATCGTGCAGCCCGCCGCCACGGCCGGGGCGATCTTGCGGGTGCCCATGGCCATGGGGAAGTTCCACGGCGTGACGAACAGGCACGGCCCGACGGGCTGGCGCATCGTCAGCAGCCGGGTGGCTCCGTCGGGCGACGTCGACCACCGGCCGTCGACGCGGACGGCCTCCTCGGAGAACCACCGGAAGAACTCGGCGGCGTAGGCGATCTCGGCGCGCGACTCGGCGAGCGACTTGCCCATCTCGAGCGTCATGAGGAGGGCGAGGTCGTCGACGCGCGCGGTGACGAGCTCCCACGCCCGGCGCAGGACCTCCCCGCGCTCGCGCGGCGGGGTGCGGCCCCACTCGCCCTGCGCCGCCGCGGCCGCGGCGAGCGCCCGCTGCCCGTCCTCCGGCGTGGCGTCGGCCACGGAGGCCAGCACCTCCTCCGTCGAAGGGTCGACGACGTCGATCGTCCGCCCGTCGCCGCCCTCGACGCGCTCGCCGCCCACGAGCAGGCCCGTGGCGACGGAGCCGACGACGTCGCGCTCGCGCTGCGCCGCGTCGCTGCTCGCACCGGTGGTGGTCGTGCTCATGGCTCTCCCTCGCGGACGGCGGGCGGCGCTGGTCGGCCGCCCCTCGACCCTGCACCCGGGTCCGCGGACCCGCCAGGGCGAGCCGGCGACGAGGACCGCCCGGGCGAGGAGGTCGGCTCGCTCGAGGGGCGCGGCCACGTCGTGACCCGCGCCGGTGACGGGGCGCCGGGACGGCGGTCCGTCGCCGGCGACCCGGCGACGGACTGCTGCAGGGCGCGGCCGGCCCGCGCGGCGCCCAGGCGCACGCGGTGGGGCGCTGACGCGGACGCCGCGCCGTCACGCGGTCAGGACCGCAGCACGTCCCGCAGCCCGTCGAGCACCGAGCGGTCCTCGATGGTGCCCGGCACCACGGGCTCGAGGCCGTCGGCCATCTCCCGCAGCGTCTTCCGCAGCACCTTGCCGGAGCGGGTCTTCGGCAGCGCCGCGACGACGTCGACGCGCCGCAGCCGCGCCACGGCCCCCACCTCGTCGCGCACGCGCTGGACGACCTGCGCCGCCACGTCCTCGGGGGACGTCGTGACGCCCTGGGCCAGGACGACCAGCGCCCGCGGTTCCTGCCCCACCAGCGGGTCCGCCGCTCCCACGACGGCGCACTCGGCGACGTCGGGGTGCCCGATGACGGCGGCCTCGAGCTGCCCGGCGGACAGCCGGTGGCCCGCGACGTTGATGACGTCGTCCGTGCGCCCGAGGACGTGGACGTACCCGTCCTCGTCGACGTAGCCGCCGTCACCGGTCGTGTAGTACCCCGGGTGCGCGGCGAGCGACGACGCCCGGAGCCGCTCGTCGCCTCCCCAGACGCCGGCGAGCGTCCCCGGCGGGAGAGGCAGGCACAGGCAGAGGGCGCCCTCCTCCCCCGCCGGCACCTCGCGGCCCTCGGCGTCGAGGACGCGCAGGTCGTACCCGGGCGAGGGCACGGACGGCGAGCCGGGCTTGAGCGGCAGGTCCTGCAGCCCGCGCGGCGAGCAGGCGATCGGCCAGCCCGTCTCGGTCTGCCACCAGTTGTCGACGACGGGCACGCCGAGCCGCTCCCCCGCCCACGCCCACGTGTCCGGGTCGAGCCGCTCGCCGGCGAGGTAGAGCGCCCGCAGGTCCGAGAGGTCGTGCTCCGCCGCCAGGGCGAGGTCGGGGTCCTGCGCCCGGATCGCGCGCACCGCCGTCGGCGCCGTGAAGACGACGGACGCGCGGTGCTCCGCCGCCGCGCGCCACAGCGCCCCCGCGTCGGGCGTGCCGACCGGCTTGCCCTCGTAGAGCACCGTGGTGCAGCCCGCCAGCAGCGGCCCGTACACGATGTAGGAGTGGCCGACGACCCACCCGACGTCGCTGGCCGTGAGCACCACGTCGCCCGGCTCGAGGCCGAAGAGGTTCGGCACCGACCACGACAGCGCCACCGCGTGCCCGCCGTGGTCGCGCACGACGCCCTTCGGCCGTCCCGTCGTCCCGGAGGTGTAGAGCACGTACAGGGGGTCGGTGGCGGCCACCTCGACGCACTCGGCGGGCGGCGCGGCGCCCGGGCGCAGGACGTCGCGCCACTCGAGGTCGCGCCCCGGCACGAGCGTCGCCGTGGCCTGCGGCCGCTGGAGGACGACGCAGTGGGCGGGCGCGTGCTCGGCCCGCTCCAGCGCCGCCTCGAGCAGGGGCATGTACTCGACGACGCGCGTCGGCTCGAGCCCGCACGAGGCGGTGAGGACGACGACGGGCCGGGCGTCGTCGATGCGCGCCGCCAGCTCGGCGGCCGCGAACCCGCCGAAGACGACCGAGTGCACGGCGCCGATGCGGGCGCAGGCGAGCATCGCGACGACGGCCTCGGGGACCATCGGCATGTAGACCACGACGCGGTCGCCCTTCCCGACGCCGAGCTCGCGCAGCGCGCCCGCGAGGCGGGCCGACTGGTCGAGGAGCTCGGCGTAGGTGAGGGTCCGCCGCTCGCCGGTGTACGCGCTGTGGTGGACGAGCGCCGGGTCGTCCCCGCGCCCGGCGACGACGTGGCGGTCGAGGCAGTTGTAAGCCGTGCTCAGCGTCGCCCCGCGGAACCACCGCGGGAGGGCGGCCCCCTCCGCCTCGTCGGCGGCCGGGTCCAGCGCCGTCCCCGGCCGCCGGATCCACCGGACGGCGCGCGCGGCGTCGAGCCAGAAGCCCTCCGGGTCCTCCAGCGACGCGCGGTGCGCCGCCTCCCAGGCCCCGCCCGCCGTCGGGCTCCCCGCCGGCTCTCGCGTCGTCATGACGACATCCTGGCCCGCTCCCGCTGCCGGCGCCGCACGTCGCCCCCGTGCCCGGGGACGGCGCGAGCGGTGCGCCGAGGACGCCGCCCACCGCGACGTCGGCGCACCGCTCGACCGGGAGCGGGTGGGCCGCGGCCGCCTGGCAGGCTCGGCCCGTGAGCTCCCTCTCCGGCGTCGAGCCGACCGCGCTGCCGCCGCACGTGCTGGCCTTCCTCGCCGAGCGGCACCTCGCCACGCTCACGACGCTGCGCCGCGACGGCAGCCCCCACGTCGTCCCCGTCGGCTTCACCTGGGACGACGAGGCGCACCTCGCGCGCGTCATCACCTCCGGCGACTCGGTCAAGGCCCGCGCCGCGCGCCGCGGCGGGCGCGCGGCCGTGTGCCAGGTGGACGGCGGTCGCTGGCTGACGCTCGAGGGGCCCGTGCACGTGCTCGACGCGCCCGACGCCGTCGAGGAGGGCGAGCGGCGCTACGCCGAGCGCTACCGGGTGCCCCGCGAGAACCCGCGCCGGGTCGTGCTGGCGATCGCCGTCGACCGCGTCCTCGGCCGCGTCCCCGAGCCGGGCGCCTGAGCCGAGCCCCGGGGACCGGGCGCCCGGGCTGCGCCCCCGCCCCGGGCTCCTGGGCTGGCCCGCCGGGGCGGGCTGCGGGGCGACGGCGCGGATCAGTCCGGCGCCGTGACCATGACCTCGACGGCGCGCGCCAGCAGCGCGTCGACGGGTCCCTCGGCGTACGCCCGACGCCCGCGGCGGCTGCGGAAGACGGCGGTGCGCACGTCGTCGACCGCCAGCGCCTCGCCGTCGTCGAAGTAGCCGCGCAGCCGGCGGCACAGCGCGTCCACGTCGCCCACGCGGTAGCCCCGGTGGAGCCCGCCCGCGCGCGCGAAGCGGTCGCCGTCCTCGCGCCGCAGGCGGGCGGTGACGACCCGCGCGCGCCCCGCCAGCTCCTCGAGGAAGCCCTCGCGCCCCGACCGGGCGACGAGGACCTCGCGCTCGTGCCGCGCCACCGCGTCCTCGAGGCGGGCCAGCGCGGCGTCCACGGCGGCGACGTCGTAGCCGTGCCGGGCGAGGGGGAAGGAGGCCTCACGGACGTCGCGGGCGCTGAGGTCCAACGGCGTCCCCGCGCGCGCCGCCGGCACGCCCGACGCCCCGACGCCCGGCCCCGCGCCCACCCCTGCGCCCGACCCGGTGGTGGCTCCGGGGCCGGGGACGCTCCCGCCGAGGCTCTCGTAGGCGAGCCGGGCCTGCGCGAAGAAGGCGTCGACCTCGTCGACGTCGTAGCCGCGCGCGAGCCGGCCGGCGCGGGGGAAGCTGCTCACGCGCCGCGACTCTGCCAGAGCCCGGCGGCGCGGCCGGTCAGGCGCCCCGCCGGCGCCCGTCCGTAGCCGCGCGAGGGCCTGGCCGGTGCGGCCTCAGCCCGCGGGCGTCGTCGCGGGCAGACCCAGGTCGACGGGCGCGCCGGCGCCCTGGCGGGGCTGCTCGAGGTCGGCCGCGGCCAGCTGCCCGCAGGCGCCGTCGATGTCGCGGCCGCGGGTGTCGCGCACCGTCGTGGGGACGCCGTGGGCCCGCAGCCGCTCGACGAAGGTCCGCTCGACGCGGGGGTCCGACGCCGTCCAGCGCGACCCCGGCGTCGGGTTGAGCGGGATGGGGTTGACGTGCACCCAGCCGCGCCCGCGGCGGTTGAGCTCCGTGCCGAGGAGGTCGGCCCGCCACGCCTGGTCGTTGACGTCGCGGATGAGCGCGTACTCGATGGACACGCGACGGCCTGTGGCCTCGAAGTAGCGGCGGGCGGCGTCGAGCGCCTCCCCCACCTTCCAGCGGGTGTTGATGGGCACGAGCTCGTCGCGCAGCTCGTCGTCGGGGGCGTGGAGGCTGAGGGCGAGCGTCATGGGGATGCCCTCGCCGGCCAGCTTGTCGATGGCCGGCACGAGCCCGACGGTCGACATGGTGATGCCGCGCGCCGACATGCCCAGCCCCTCGGGCGCCGGGGCGACCATCCGTCGGACCGCCGCGATGGCCGCCTTGTAGTTGGCGAGCGCCTCGCCCATGCCCATGAAGACGACGTTGCTCACGCGCAGCGCCCGCTGCACGCCCTCGGGCCCCGCGTCGCCGGCGCGGGCGGCCAGCGACCGCGCCGCCGCGGCCACCTGCTCGACGATCTCGGCCGTCGACAGGTTGCGGGTCAGCCCCGCCTGCCCGGTGGCGCAGAAGGGGCAGTTCATGCCGCAGCCGGCCTGGCTCGACAGGCAGAGGGTCGTCCGGCCCGTGTACTCCATGAGCACGCTCTCGACGAGCGCGCCGTCGTGCAGGCGCCACAGCGACTTGCGGGTGGCGCCGCCGTCGGCCTCCAGCTCCCGCACGGGGTGCAGCAGCGTCGGCAGCAGCGCGGCGACGAGCTCCTCGCGCCGGCCCTTCGGCAGGTCCGTCATGAGCGCCGGGTCCGTGACGAGGCGCTCGAAGTAGTGCGTCGACAGCTGCTTGGCCCGGAAGGCGGGCAGCCCGAGCTCGGCGACGGCGGCGGCGCGCTCCTCGCCCGTGAGGTCGGCGAGGTGGCGCGGCGGCTTGCCGCGGCGCGGGGCGGTGAAGGTCAGCTGACCGGGTGCGGGAGGCATGGCCCCTCCAGGGTCGCACGAGGGGCGGGGTGCCCGCGCTCGCCGACGGGCGACCGCGCTCCTCCGCGTCAGCCGCGCCAGGTGCCCCAGCGTCGGACGAGGCCCTCGCGGGTGAGCGCGCACGTGTCGGGCAGCTGCAGCCGCTCCCAGGCGTAGAGGTCGACCGGCTTGCCGGTCAGCGCCGCGACGAGCAGCGTCCACGCCGTCCCGTGGCCCACGAGGACGAGGTCGATGTCGCCCTCGCGACGCGCCTCCTCGACGTGGCGGCGGACGGCGGCGACGACGCGCTCCCGGGTGCTCTCCGCCGTCTCCCACCCGGGCGCCGCGGGCGCGTGCTGGACGACGAGCGAGCGGTGGATGCGCACGGCGTAGTCGTCGAGCCACCCCGCGGGGCGGGCCTGCTCCCCGAGGTCGGCGTCGGCGACCACCGGCGAGCCCGTGAGGAGGGCGGCGGTCTCGCGGGCCTTGGGCTCCTGCGAGCTCACCCACCGCGCCCCCAGCGGCAGCGCGCCGCTGGCCCGCAGGGCGCGGACGCCGTCGGTGTGCTCGGGGTCGAGACCCCACGTGGCGGGCTCGCGCGAGGGGTCGACCAGCGGGCGGCCGTGGCGCACGAGGTGCAGCACGAGGCCGGGCGGCAGCACGAGGGCGTCGTCGCCGCCGGCGGGCCCGTCGGGGTGCGCGCTCACGTCGTCGGCACCAGCAGCGAGAGCACCAGCCAGGCGACCGGCGCCGTGACGAGCAGGGAGTCGAGGCGGTCCATGACGCCGCCGTGGCCCGGCAGCGTGGAGCCCATGTCCTTGATGCCGAGGTCGCGCTTGAGCATCGACTCGGCGAGGTCGCCGAAGGTGGCCGTCACCCCCACCAGCGCGCCGAGCACCACCCCGGCCCACCACGGCCCGTCGAGCAGGACGACGACGAGCACGGCGCCGACGGCGAGGGACAGCGCCATCGAGCCGCCGAGGCCCTCCCACGACTTCTTCGGGCTGACCGACGGCGCCAGCGGGTGGCGCCCGAGCAGGACGCCGGCCGCGTACCCGCCCACGTCGCTCGCGATGACGGCGGCGACGAAGACGAGGACGCGGGCGGCGCCGTCCGCCTCGGCGAGCAGGAGCAGCGCGAAGGCGGCGAGCAGCGGCAGCCACGACAGCACGAGGACGCCCGCGGTGACGTCGCGGACCGCGCCGTCGCGGCCCTCCGCGACCCGCCACACGAGCACGGCCAGGCAGGCCAGGCCGTGCACCACGAGGCCCGCCCCCGGCCCGACGACGTAGGTCGCGACGAGGACGAGGGCGCCGCCGAGGAGCACGGGCGCGCGGGGCACCGCGAGGTGGCGGGAGGCCAGGGCCGCGACCACCTCCGCGCTCGCGACGGCCACCGCGACGACGACCAGGACGAGGAAGGAGTCCTTGAGGACCAGCAGCGAGGCGAGGGCGACACCGCCGAGCCCCAGCCCGACCGGGATCGCCGCGCGCAGGTCGCGGCCGGCGCTGCGGCGCCGCGGCGCGTCGACCGGGTGGGCGGGCGCGTGGTCCGCGGACGTCGGGGGCGGGGCCTGCTGGGGGGGACTGGCGTCCTTCGCCACGGTGGTCTCCTCCGTCTCCCCGGGCCCGCCCTCGCGGCGGACGGCGGGTCCGGGTGCCGCCGCCCGCGAGGGGCGACGGCGCTGGCTGCGCGGGTCTCGAGGCCTCAGACGTCGAGGAGGTCGGTCTCCTTGCGCTTCAGCATGTCGTCGATGGCGTCCACGTGGACCTTCGTCAGGCGCTCGAGCTCCTTCTCCGCCCGCGCCACCTCGTCCTCGCCGGCCTCGCCGTCGCGGGCGATGCGGTCGAGCTCCTCCTTGGCCCGGCGCCGCAGGCCGCGCACGGTGATCTTGCCGTCCTCGCCCTTCGTGCGGGCCAGCTTCACGTAGTCGCGCCGGCGCTCCTGCGTGAGCTCGGGGAGCTGGAGGCGGATGACGTTGCCGTCGTTGCTCGGGTTGACGCCGAGGTCGGAGTCGCGCAGCGCGCGCTCGACGGAGCCGAGGGAGCTGCGGTCGAAGGGGCTCACGAGCACGGTGCGCGCCTCGGGCGCCTGCACGGAGGCGAGCTGCTGCAGCGGCGTGGGGGCGCCGTAGTACTCCACCATGATCTTCGAGAACATCGCCGGGTTGGCCCGCCCGGTGCGGATGGCGGCGAGGTCCTCCTTGGCGACCTCGACGGCCTTGTCCATCTTCTCCTCGGCCTCGAGGAGGGTGTCGTCGATCACTGGTGGCTCCTTCGTCGCGTCCGCCCCCGCGCCGGCGCGCGAGGTCGCTGCTGCGGCCCCGCTGCTGCGGCGCCGCCGCCCGTGCCGGGGGCCGTCGCCGCGCCCGGGAGCGCTCAGCCGGCCTCGACGAGCGTGCCGATCCTCTCACCCCGGACGGCCGCCGCCACGTCACCGCGGCCCATGCCGAAGACGACCATCGGCAGGCCGTTGTCCATGCAGAGGCTGAAGGCGGTCGCGTCGAGCACCTTGAGGCCGCGCGCGAGGGCGTCGGCGTAGGTGAGGTGGTCGAGCTTCTCGGCGGACGCGTCCGTGCGCGGGTCGGCCGTGTAGACGGCGTCGACGCCGTTCTTCGCCATGAGGACGACGTCGGAGTGGGTCTCGAGCGCCCGCTGCGCCGCGACGGTGTCCGTGGAGAAGAAGGGCAGGCCCGCGCCGGCCCCAAAGATGACGACCCGGCCCTTCTCGAGGTGGCGGATGGCGCGCCGCGGGATGTACGGCTCGGCCACCTGGCCCATCGTGATGGCGCTCTGCACCCGCGTGTCGACGCCCTTCTGCTCCAGGAAGTCCTGCAGCGCCAGCGCGTTCATCACCGTGCCGAGCATGCCCATGTAGTCCGCGCGGGAGCGGTCCATGCCCCGCTCCGACAGCTCCGCCCCGCGGAAGAAGTTGCCGCCGCCGACGACGACGGCGACCTGCACGCCCTCCGCGACGCCCTCGGCCACCTCGGCCGCCACCCGGTTGACGACGTCCGGGTCGACCCCGGTGGCGCCGCCGCCGAAGGTCTCGCCGGACAGCTTGAGCAGGACCCGGCGGGCGCGGGCGGGCGTCGTGGGCACAGGGGTCTCCTCGGGGCGTGCGCCCGGCGGGCGCGGCGGTCGGACGGCGCGACGGCGGGGCGCGCCTGTCCGGGTCGGGTCGGCCTCGCCGGTCGGCAGGGCCGTGCTGGTCGGCTCGGGGGAACGGGTCGGCTCGGCGGGGCTGTGGGCTCGGCGGGGCTGTGGGCTCGGCGGGGCTGGCGGCTGCTCGTGCCTGCGGAGCGCCCGCTGGCGCGGCCGGAGCCGCGGTGCTGGGCTGGCGCTCCCGGGGCAGTCTGCCCGATCAGCGGGGGGCGCCGGGACGAGCACGGGCAGCCGGTGGCGCGCGCCCGGGAGGAGGCGACGTGGACGAGGCCCGCGAGCCCGGGGCGGCGGAGCAGGAGCCCGCGCGGCCGGAGGCCCGGGAGGGCACGGGGCCGGAGGCCCGGGAGCCGGGGCCCGACGGGCCGGGCGAGCTCGTCGAGGTGGACCTCGACGACGCGGGCGGCGGAGCAGGACGGGCGACGGCCGCGCTCCCCTGCGACGACGCGCCGGGGCCCGGGCCGGGCGCCCCGGTCGTGGTCCTCCTGCACGCCTTCCCGCTGGACCGCTCGATGTGGGACGACGTCGTCCCTCTCCTCGCGCACCGCTGCCGCGTCCTCGCCGTCGACCTGCCCGGGCTCGGCACCGCGCCCGTGCCCGGCGGCGACCCCGATCTCGCCGTCGCCGTGGACGGCGTCCTGGCGCTGCTGGACGCCGAGGGCGTGTCGTCCGCCGTCGTGGCCGGCCTGTCGACCGGCGGCTACGTCGCGGCGCAGCTGGCCGGCCGGGCGCCGGAGCGCGTGGCCGGGCTCGCGCTGGCCAGCACGACGACGCGGGTCGGCCCCCCGGACGACCCCGACGAGCGCCGGGGCACCGCGGAGCGGGTCCTCGGCCGTGAGGGCCTCGACGCGGTGATGGGCTCGGTGGACGAGGGCCTGTCGGAGCAGGCCCGCGCCGAGCGCCCCGAGCTCGCCGAGCGCGTCGCCGCCACGATCGCGCGCCAGCGCCCGGCGGGCGTGGCGTGGGTGTGCCGGGCGCTGGCGGCCCGGCCGGACACGACCGACGCGCTCACCGGCTTCCCCGGGCCCGTGCTCCTCCTCTTCGGCGAGCGGGACGGCGCCACGCCGCCGCAGGAGCGGGGGCGCCAGATGCACGAGGTGCGCCCCGACGCCCGCTTCGTCGTCGTCGCCGGCTCCGGGCACCTCACGGCGCTGGAGGCGCCGCAGGAGACGGCCGACGCGCTGCTCGACCTCGTCGACGCCGCCGGGGCGGGCGGCTCGGGGGCCTGACGACCCCGGCGGGCGGCGGAGCGACGCCTCCGAGCACGGCGGGCCGAGGACGCACGAGGGCCCGCCACCCCTCTCGGGTGGCGGGCCCTCGTGCGTGCCGGCCGACCGGCGGTGGCGCCGGTCCGGCGACGGGTGCGATCAGGCGGTGGCGCCGACGCGGAAGCGCGCGAAGCCGGTGATCTCGACGCCGGCCTCCTTCGCGTACGTGCCGACCGTCTTCTTGGCCTCCTTGGCGAACGCCTGCTCGAGCAGGACGTTGTCCTTGAAGTAGCCGTTGACCCGGCCCTCGACGATCTTGGGCATGGCCTGCTCCGGGCGGCCCTCCTCGCGGGCGGTCTCCTCGGCGAGGCGGCGCTCGTTCGCGACGACCTCCTCGGAGACCTCGTCGCGGGACAGGAAGGTCGGGCTCATGGCCGCCGCGTGCATGGCGACGTCGCGGCCGACCTCCGCGGCGCGCTCGCCGCTCACGGCGACGATGGCGCCGATCTGCGGGGGCAGGTCGGGGCTCGTGCGGTGCAGGTAGGAGACGACCTGGTCGCCCTCCAGGCGCGCCACCCGGCGGACCTCGATCTTCTCGCCGAGCGAGGCGTTGGCCTCGTCGAGGACCTGCTGGACGGTCTTGCCGTCGAGGTCCGAGGAGAGCAGCTGCTCGGCGTCCGCCGCGCCCACGGCGACGGCCTGGTCGAGGACGCGCTGGGCCAGCTCGCCGAAGCGCTCGCCCTTGGCGACGAAGTCGGTCTCGCAGTTGACCTCGACGAGCGTGCCGGTGCCGCCGTCGACGTGGGCCGTGACGAGCCCGTTGGAGGCGGTGCGCCCCTCGCGCTTGGTGACGCCCTTGAGGCCCTTGACGCGCAGGAACTCCTGCGCGGCGGCGAGGTCGCCGCCGGACTCGTCGAGGGCCTTCTTGCAGTCGAGCATGCCCGCGCCGGTGGTCTCGCGGAGCTTCTTGATGTCAGCGGCGGTGGTCGCCATGTGCGGATCTCCTCGGGGTGTGGGAGGGGCAGCGACGGGCGCTGCGGGGCCGACGCGCCGCACCGGGCCCCGCGGCTGCGGGGCCCGGTGCGGGCCGGCGGTCGTGCTGGTGCGCGGGGCGCGTCGTGCTCGCCCCGCGGCGGGTCAGGCCTGCGCGGTCTCGCCCTCGGCCTGCTCGGGCTGCTGGACGGTGGCGACGGCCTCCTCGGCGGAGGGCTCGCCGGCCACGGCCTCGGCGACCGACTGCGCGTCGGCGTCCGCCACGGACCCCTCGACGGCGTCGGCCTCGGCGTCGCCGCCGCGGGCCGCGTGGCCCTCGGAGGCGCCCGACTGGTCCGGCCCCTGGCCGAGGAGCTCGCGCTCCCACTCGGCGAGCGGCTCGGACTGCTCGGCCCCGCCGCGCTGGCCGCCGCCGGCGCGGGCCATGAGGCCGTCGGCCACGGCGTCGGCCACGACGCGGGTGAGCAGCGTCACCGAGCGGATGGCGTCGTCGTTGCCGGGGATCCGGTAGTCGACGCTGTCCGGGTCGCAGTTCGTGTCGAGGATCGCGACGATCGGGATGTTGAGCTTGCGCGCCTCGTCGACCGCGAGGTGCTCCTTGTTCGTGTCGACGATCCACACGGCGCTGGGCGTGCGCTGCATGTCGCGGATGCCGCCGAGCGTGCGGTCGAGCTTCTCCTTCTCGCGCCGCATCATGAGGAGCTCCTTCTTCGTCCGCCCGCTGGCGGCGACGTCGTCGAAGTCGACGAGGTCGAGCTCCTTCATGCGCGCGAGGCGCTTGCTCACCGTCTGGAAGTTGGTGAGCATCCCGCCCAGCCAGCGCTGGTTCACGTAGGGCATGCCCACGCGGGTGGCCTGCTCGGCGAGCGGCTCCTGCGCCTGCTTCTTCGTGCCGACGAAGAGCACCGTGCCGCCGTGGGAGACCGTCTCCTTGACGAACTCGTACGCGCGGTCGATGTACGTCAGCGACTGCTGCAGGTCGATGATGTAGATGCCGTTGCGCTCGGTGAAGATGAAGCGCTTCATCTTCGGGTTCCAGCGGCGGGTCTGGTGCCCGAAGTGGACACCGCTCTCCAGCAGCTGGCGCATCGTGACGACGGCCATGGGTGGTCCTCTCACGCCGCGCGGGTGCGCGGCTCCGGTTGGTCGCGGGACCCCCTGCGGGCCCCGCCCTGGCGTCCGCGGCGCACCTGCTCCTCGCCGCGGCGCGGCTCGGACCGGGAGGTGCGCCCCCGCTGCGAGCAGCGGTCCGCGGGCGCGCGAAGTAGGCCGGCGCGAGCCGACCCCGCGCCCAGAGTACGCCCTCCGCGCCCGCACCCCGACCGCTGGCCCTCACCGCTGGCCCCGACATCTGACCCCGCCAGCTGACCCCGACCGGCCACCCGGGCGGCCGTCCGCCCCGTGCGCACCGGCGCCCTCCCCCTTGGCGTCGTCCACAGGAGCCCCGGACGCCGCCGACGCGCCTGTCCGCCGGGACCACGCTCGCCGCGTGCCCGTCGCCTGCGTCCGCGCCCTCCTGCTCGCCCCGCTCCTCGCCGCCGCCCTGGTCGCGGCCCCCGCCGCCG